>NZ_DGYQ01000017.1:7553-53399 GCF_002396765.1 Exiguobacterium sp. UBA5002 | reverse complement strand
AAGCGCATTTATGCGCTGTCAGAGACAAACAAGCCCGTTTTCCTGCTTAAATAAAGCAGGAAAACGGGCTTGTGTCTCGCCTGAGGAAAGTGCGTGAAAAGACGCGTCATTCTTTTTTTGAGTCAGCCTCTTTTTCATACTATCGTTTGAAGCCAGTCGTACCATTTTTCCCGATCATGCCGTCTTAACTCCGCAAGCGTCTGAATGACTTGCTCTGTTCCAAGTCTCTGTTCTGCTTCGGACGAATTCGTCTTGTCCAGTGAACGATCGAGATTGAAGACTAACCAATCAAGCTTGCTGTGGACACTGCGGTCGATGACACTGTACCAATCGACATCGAGTACTTGATTCGTCGTTGCATATCCGTTTAAGAACGAAGAAAAACGTTCTGCATCGTGTGTGCCATCCACCCGGCTTGACCAATAACAAGCGGTCTCGAAAAGATCGAGTATCGGATGAATCGGTCCGGCAGACTCCCAGTCGATAACGACCGGTCCGGTTGTTGTCCAAATGACATTCTTCGGATCGAGGTCACGATGACTGATGACACAGTCATTCCCTAACGTCTTCATCGAGCGGCATACATCCGCTTCGATCGCTCGTAGTTGCTGCACCAGTTCCCCCAACTGTCTCGCCCAACGCTTATTTTGCATTTGTCCTTGTTGAAGAAAACCATTCCAATCAATCGGAACATACTCAGATGAAACGGAAGGAATCGACGGCGTCGTTTCGATCGCCGCTCGATGTAACGTACCTAGTACGTTACCAATGGCTTCTGCATGCATCGGACATAAGTCCTGCGTTTTTAAAGTTTGTCCGTCGATCCACGGGAACAAGAGACAGCATGATTCTCCCACTGCATACAACGGTCCATCTAGACGAAGTGCCGGCAACGCAGATAGCAACTTTGCAGCGGCAAACGCTACATCCTCGGATTGAATGAAGTTAGCTCGAGCCGTCTTCCACTTCATAATTTGTTGATTTAGACGTTTTACGACGAAGTGTCCTGTATCCGTCGAAAAACGGAACATCTCGTGCATCAGTCCTCCTGAGAGTGGTGAAAGATCCTGCTGATACATACCAATTCGAAAGTCTAGGCATAATTTTTTCATTTGTTCGTCATTCATTGAAAACTGCTTTTACTTAACGCTTACGCGGATTGATCCGTTTGTTTCGTATGACGAATAAAATAATATTCACCGATGAAAATCAAGATGATACTGACGAGGGAGACGATCAGTACGAGCGGATCCGTCTTTCCCTTGAGATACAGAAATGCCAGTAACACGATGGCGTCAAACAAAATCGCCAATGTGACCACCCAAACGCGAACATGCAACTGCTTACGAAGATGTTTTAAGACGCCGACATGAATGATGTTATCCATGACCAAGTACAGAATTGCTCCCATCGACGCAATCCGAGATAGATCGAAAAAGACAGTTAGCAACATTGCTAGGACGATCGTATAGACTAACGTATGTTTTTGCACGGATCCCGGCATACCGAAATGACGATGCGGAATCATATGCATGTCCGTCAACATCGCAAGCATCCTTGAGACGGCAAAGACGCTCGCAATGATGCCAGAAATCGTCGCAAGGAGCGCGATGGATACCGTGAACCAGACGCCTTTATTTCCAAGTAACGGGCGGGCTGCTTCAGCTAACACATAGTCTTTCGCTTGAATGATTTGATCAAGCGACAATGTCGATAAGACGGAAAAGGCTAACAAGAGATAGACGATCAAACTAATCAGGATGGACAACATGATGGCTACGCCGACGTTTCGTTTCGGGTGTTTAATTTCCGAGCCGCTGTTCGTGATGGTCGTAAACCCTTTAAACGAGAGAATCGTTAGTGCGACAGCCGCGACATAATTCGTAATCGACCCATCCGACGTAGTGTTCGGACTATCCAGCTCAAATCCACCAATCGATAAAATCAAAATGCCGAACAGAACGAGAGCTCCGATCTTAAGCGCTGAAGTGATTAACGAAAATGTTTGGATAAACGAATTCCCAGAGATGTTGACGATGAATGCACCAATCAATAAGACGACACCGAGTGTTGGAATCCAGTAACTAGCCTGTTCTCCTGGTACGAGTTGTAACAAGTAGGTACCGAACGTGCGCGCCACGAGACTCTGATTGATGATCATCGAGATTGCCATCAGCAGGGCTGCAGCGGCAGCAATCGTTCCCTTACCGTATGCTTTGACAAGAAACATGCCGATTCCTCCAGCTGATGGAAAAGCATTGCTCAATTTGATATAAGAATAAGAACTAAATCCAGTCACGATACCGCCAATAATGAAAATATACGGCAACCAGGAACCCGAGAGTTCTGCGACCTGTCCGAGCAAGGCAAATATCCCGGCACTGATCATAACACCAGTTCCAAGACCAACGGCTCCTTTTAAACTAATACTGTCTTTTTTATACTCTGCCACTATCGTTCCTCCTCTTGATACTTCAGTAAGTTAGATACAGTTTCCCTTACCGGTCCTGAATTAATCATTTTTCAATTTCAGACCTGCTCCTTTATACTGATAAGGGTCGATTTCTACTATGAAGAATGAAAGAGAAGAGGTTTATTATGAAACAAATTCATCACATCTGCATTCAGACGACGGACTACGCTGCGTCTAAAAACTTTTATGAACAGCTCGGGTTCTCGCTCGTCCAAGAGTCACCTGGTTTTCACGACCGTGCCTTTAACAGCTGGTTGCGTCTTGGTGACTTCTATATCGAGTTGCAAACACCGAAATCAGGTCAATCGTTCACCGATTATACGAAACAAGCGGCTGGTCCCGTCCATTTCGCCCTCTACGTTGACGACTTGCAAGAGGACGTAACACGCCTAGAACGACTCGGTATGCCCTTTTTACCAAAGGACGGTGGTAACATCTATTTCGTCGTCGATGGCCATCTCAGCAAATTAAAAGCACCAGAAGGAACAATCATCGAGTTACGAGATACGTTTGCAATAGAGGGTTGAAGCACTTGCACTTGTAATTGTGATTTTAATGGTTCCAAAAATGAACTAAAAGAGGAATGATTGAATCAATCCATTCCTCTTTTCTCTCTATGTAGCTTACATGAATCGACACTCCTCACATCTTTCGATTCACGTATAGCAATGTAATAGGGAAGAGTAAAACGTGTCCTCCTAATGCTAACAACAGAGCAAATTGAATGTCTTGAATGATCGACAGATTGACGAGTACCAAAATCAAGTAAAGATAACCGATACTAATTAAATAGGCGATATGTCCACTACGTATTTTGACTTCGTTTTGCCGCTCATCATACGGTTCGTTCGGTGAGAAACTCACCGCTGTGATGCGTGAGGCAATACCTGCTAAAACCAGGACGATACCTAGTGTTTTCATTTCTGAAATCTCCATCGTCATGTATATCCCTATTCCAATTAAAGCAAGATCCAACAATATATTTAATCGCTTCATGCTGTTCCCTCCTCGCTCATTCGATTCGGTGTAAAGATGTCTTCGATTCGCCGTTCAAACAGATCAGCTAGTGTAAACGCGAGGTCGAGTGACGGATTATACCGCTCTTTTTCGATGGAAATGACCGTCTGACGCGACACGTTCAATCGTTTTGCCAGTTCGCCTTGCGACCAACCTCGTTCTTCGCGCATCTCCTTGACCTTATTTTTCATGATTTCACCTCGTAGTCCCACTATATGTAAATAACACACTACTTGTCAAGTTTCCTTTACACCCTCTTCATACGCTCCCACATGATATACCGATTGTCTCTCCCGACCTGAATCAATCCCGCTTTTTCGAGTACTCGGATTGATGCTTGATTCGTCGACTCCGTCTTCGCAAGTACCCCTGTCACTTCCGTTTGTTCAAACGCCCATTCAATCAATGCTTGAACTGCTTCCGTCGCAAACCCTTGATTGAGATACGCTGGTAACAGACCATAACCGATTTCGACCGCTTGTCGTATGTCCGGCTTCCCCTTGAATCCGATATCCCCGATTACTTAACCATCCTTTGTCATGACGAGCCAGCTGCACCAGTATAATAGCGAGGAATCTGACGCTATTGACATCAAATGCTGCTGAACTTCCGGTCCGTTATCGTAGTGCTGTTGTTGTAAATGTGTCACGTCATTCGCTGTACACGGATGAATCGTCAATCGCTTTGTTTGAAGGGTTATCATTACTTTGTCTCCTTTTTTAGGTTTGCCACCACTGTTGTAGGTAACGTTGGATATACCAACAAACGATAAAAAGACTTGTTGCACCGAGTACACTGTAAAAAACAGGAATACCTAAGCGGATCAATCCATATAAGACGGCAAGCAATAAGAACGTCGCTGGTAATCCGAGTAACACACTCTTTAAGAATGTACTCAGTTCTGCCCGTTCACTTCCCTGTTTAACGAGCCAGGCAAAACTGATCAGACTGACGACGGGCAATGCAGACAACACACCACCCAGTGACGGTGAACGCCGAGCGACTTCCGTGACGAGACAGATGACCAGTGCGCTCGATAGCACTTTAACGAGAAAAGCAGTCATCTGCCGCCTCCCGCAACAATCGAAACGCCTGTTCAATCGCCTGTTGGTCTGTTTTTGACATCGTAGCAAGGACTTGATTCAACCGTTCAGGATCGAGTTCCGTATGACGACGAACGATTGTATCCCCCAAGTCTGTCAAACCAATTGTCACTTGGCGCTGGTCTTCTGGATTCCGTTTTTTTTCGATATAGCCTAATCCCTCCAACTTTTTGACGTGCTCAGACGTCGTATTATGTGAGAGGCGAAATGCCTCGGCAATCTGCTTGATCGTCGGATTCATCGCAAATTGGATGTATTGCAAAATACGCACACTTTGGTGAGACAGGTTTTCTTCGAACCGTGGATGTAATTGATAATAAATTTTTGCAAAATCAGCTGAAATCATAATGCTCCCCCTTATATCGTATAATCCGAATATATCGTAAATTACGATATATAACCAGAGAAAGAGGTATTTTCATGAAAAAAGTGTTAGCTACTATCGTATTGGTCATTCTTTTTCTCAGTGGATGCTTAGCGGAGACGACGATGACAACGACGGACCTCATCGCGGCGGAAGCCATTGAACAAGATCAAGACGTCATCCGCTTGAACGATCGCGTGTACCGACTAGATCAGGTAGTAACCGTCTCGAGTCTTTCTTTGACTCCTGGTCCACGTGTCCAAAAAATAGCATCCGAAAAGACGCTCAAGGACGGCATGGCAACTCGTCTTAAGAGCGGTACGGTCATCTATCAAGAAAAAGATGATACGATGTTTTTATATGTGCAGCGAAACAAGAAGTGGTATCGCTATCAATCCATCCCTGAAGGATGAGGAGGAGGAAGACAGATGAAGTATCCAACGACATTGGGCACGAAAAATGGCTACATCCACAATCCAACTTCCGCTGAAGCGATTCCTGTCCGTTATCGTGCCGTGATTCAGGACGTCGTCGCCTATGTACAAACCTTATCCGCGTTTCATGGCGTGTACTTGTATGGCAGCGTCGCCAAAGGAACGGCGCGTTCCTTTGAATCCGACCTCGATTTTACACTGATTTTGACAGAGCCGTTGACGGAAGAAGAACACATGCAGTTAGATGAACGGACAGAAGACTGGTTGAAGGACTATCCATTCGTCACCAAAATCGATTATGACATCGGTCTGCTTGGCGACGTCATACGGGATGACGAAGCACTTCGTTGGGGCGTCTGGTTGAAATCCGTCAACTTGTTTCTGACAGGCGAAAATCTCCAAAGTCGATTTCCGTCCCTTCGTCCGACACGCGCTCTTGGCTTCGCATTAAACAGTGGGCTATCCGAGCAGTTGAGGTCTGATCTATCACGTCTAGAGAAAGGGCAAGTCACCTTGCTTGATTCGGATTCGATCGTGAAACGGATTGTTCGGAGCGCCTATCACCTCATCTTAGAGGAAGATCAAAGCTTCGTGCATGACCTCGAGACACTCCGCCCGATCCTGCTTCATTATTTCCCTGACGAACCGCGCTTTTTGTCACTGTTCGCCGCATACGATACAGACCAAATCGTTTCGCTAGAAGATGTCCACTACTTTGTGGACTGGTTCGCGTCTCGAATGCCGGACGAATCAATTCTTTAATCGAAACAGACCAGTCCACAGTCCAGCATGACCAAATAATGCCTCTGGATTGTCGACGGGTTTCATTTCCGTTAGTTCGATGACGTCGAATGCATCGAATATGGAGAGTAATCGCTCTTTCGTATAGCCGAGTCCGCCTTGGAGACTATTTTCTTGATAGACTTCCCAGTCTGTCAACGTCGCCCCGCCAAGCGGACCGCCCGCAACAAAACACGTTAATCCGAAATATCCTCCTGGTCGCAACATCTCCTTCATTCGCGTCACGTAGGTCAAACGTCGATGTGGCGCCATATGGTGAAAACAGCCTGAATCGTAAATGAAATCATATGTATTCTGTTCTGTCGTCTCTAGAAAATCTTGCTTTCGAAACGCAACGTGCGCTCCAGTCTGTTGTGCTTGTTCCGTTGCCCATTCTAACGCGGTTGCTGAAAGATCCAGTCCAGTCACCGAGAAATCGTGTGTTGCGAGATAGATCGCATTTCGCCCCGGTCCTGTACCGAGATCGAGTGTGTCTCCCGGCGAGATCCAACCCTGTTCGACGTAGCGAACTAAGTTCTCGTCCGGAATGTTCTAAAAAAAACAGGACCGGTTTCGACCGATTTTCATAGAACTTGTCCCAAAACGGTTCTGGTTCACGCAATCGTGCGTCGAGCATCTTTAAAATATCCTCCATCGTATCAATCGTCTGTGTTTCTGTCATTGATTATTTCCCCCTCTTTTCTTCTATAATATTGTATTCGCTTTCCCTCCCTGATTCCCCTGTATTTCCTGGATGAGAATGCGCTATTTTTCTTACCTTACGATATTGTTAGTATGTTCGCGAAATCGCTCATGCTACACTAGCCTTTAATTGAAACAACCATTCAAAAGGGAGATATTTTGCATGCGTCAACATCCGACTTCCACTTCTACCTTAGCAACGGATGAGAAGATCATCCGCTTGATTCAAGGTCTTCATCAAATGCACCATTCACCTATGAAAGCTACCCATTATCAAAAGTTAGCGGCTCAACTTCCTTACCCATCACTTGAAGAAATCAATGCACGATTCGGCTCGTGGGCACACCTTTTAGAGAAAGCTGGCATCGTCAAGGCTTCTCACTTATCGACCAAAGACCGGATGACGTTGAATCGCCCGGCTGCGGTCAAACGAACGAAACGGTGGTCAATCGAAGAAAGCGTCGCCTTTTATGTCGCACAAAAAGGAACGAACATGACGATTCGCTCCTACACGGAATTACGGGATTTACATTCAGAGATGTTAAGTGCGAATACGATCATTCGTCGGTTCGGTACGTGGAAAAATGCTTTAGCACACTTCGACCTCACCTCGAACGGTTTCTTCACTGACCAAGACTGCCTAGAAGCACTTAAACAAGCGGCAGAAACTCATGGACCGCTACTGACGAGTCAACAGTATGCTAAGTGGGCACGTGCACACCAAGCTCCTTCACTGACATTACTGATTGAACGTTTTTCAAGTTGGCGTGAAGCTTTGCGTCGCCTTGATAGCGAATGAAAAGGATCGTGCCCGCTGATTGATTCGACGGGACACGATCCTTTTTGATTATTGTTTTGGCAATCGTAGCAATTCATGATCCGTTCCTTCAGCGCATTGACGTAACGTATAGATCGCCTCTTGCTTCACGATCGTTTTATCGAGTTGCTGACAGACTTCATTCTCTCGATCGTCGTCTGTAGAACCGAACTGATCACGTGATGAATCAGACGAATACTGATACGTCTTGCCGCCATACTCGACGTCATACACAATCGGATCTCCCTCGATCGTGTAGGCTGTGATGCGAATCTGATCTGATTTTCCTTTCTTCGACTTATTCAAAAAAGACTCGAATCGGTCGCTGTTCGTAACACCATTCTGGACGATGATGTCACCATTCTCCTTTGCCTCTTCCATCGTGTACTTTCCGCAACCAGCTAAACAAAGCATACATACCACAAGACAGAGCTTCCACATCCCTTACCGACTCCTTCTCACTATTTCGCTAATAGACGATCAAGGCGATACAGTGACGACGTAAAGCCCTCCTTCATCCCCATACCCAGTACTTCTTGCACGGCAGCTTCCGTTTCGTAAGTCGATTCAAAGACAATCAAGGTCGTTTCTCCATGGTCAATGAATGTCGTAACATTTTCACTACCTGGTAAATTTTCAGAGATAGCTCCTGACGCGTCGGAGAAATAATCGACATGACTATAGGTGTTCGGGACATCGATATGTCTAAAAATTGCTTTCCCCCACGACTCCATGCCATAAAAATCACCTTGTGTCGGATCGACACACCGCATGCAATAATGCCAAACGCCATCCGGTTGAAACTCGAACGTCTTGATTATCGTCTCCCAGCCTTCTGGTCCCCACCATGCTTCAAGCTGTTCTTTTTCCGTGAAGGCGGCAAAGACGATTTCTCGCGGTGCCTCACAAACCCATTCCATTCGTAGCACCTTACCATCAATCGATGTCTTCAGTTCCTTTTTCATTCGTTCCTTCTCCCTTCGCGGATGATTGTATCCGCTGCAAATGCTCATCTAGTCGATACATGCGTGCTTCCATCTGGGCCATTGTGTTACTCCACGTGACAAGTTCTCGAAAAGCTTCTGGACGAAGGCTATACAAGCGACGATTCGCCTGCCGCTCGACAGTGATTAGTTCTGCGTCAAGCAACAGCTTTAAGTGCTTCGAGGTTTGCGGTTGGCGTAAGTGTAGTTGATCGGCTAACTCATTGACGGAGCGAGGACCATTTCGTAATGCTTCGATGAGTTGTAATCGTATTGGGTCGCCGAGTGCTGAAAATCGTGCGGACATCTGCTCGTTCATATCCGTTCACCTCTTTATTTTATATATTCCCACTTTAGAATATTCCAAACTAAGAATATAAAAAATGCAAAATGATTGTCAGATGCGTTCAAATGGCGTACGTTCTAGAGAACCTGTATGAAAAGAGCGTGAACCAATGAAGACCGAATGGATGGAAGCATTCCTCGTCACCGCGGAGACCGGCAGCCTGACGAAAGCAAGTGAAGTACTGCATATGACGCAACCGGCGTTAAGTAAACAAATCAAAAGTCTTGAGAGTGCACTCGACGTCTCGTTGTTACACCGTTCGGCACATGGTGTCACGTTGACGACAGCTGGCGAAATCGTCTTTGAAGAGAGTCGTGAACTCCTTGACCGAATTGATCAGATGAAACGACGAATCGGTACGATCGACGAACGGACGACCCTGACGCTCGGATCATGGCCAAGCGTTGCGATGACGTATCTCCCCCGTCACGTCTCGCGTCACGCGACGGCCCCGGATCTCAAGTTGAAGACGGCGCATACGACGATCGATTTGATGCAAGGTCTTGAAGAACGGCGATACGATGCTGTCTTACTCGACGATCGTCACCATGTCCATCCGTATCATACGACGCATTTGTATACGGAGAATTTTTTGCTTTACGTGCATCAAGACGATGAACGATTTATAGGCTGTACGTCTGTGGCGTTTGAGCAAATTCGAGATGCATCTTTCTTATCGCTCCCGATTGATTGCGATTCGACGAACATCCTAAAAGACGCGTTCATCGAACGAGGTGCCGTCTATCAGGCAGAAAACGAGATGGAATTCGGATCGAGCGTCCTCGGTTTCATTCGCGCCGGGCTCGGCATCGCCCTGTTACCGGAGATTTTTCAAGACGGACTATCCCCTGAAATCAAGACGTTACCGGTTGATGGGTTTGATGTCGTCCGCGAATTGTCACTCGTCTCACGAGACGCTTCCCATCATACCATCTTACTTGATTTACTCGATCAGTCGCGTTGAAGATGCACTTGTAGTTCATTCCTTAGATCATCGACCTGATCTTGCGAAATCGCCGAGTCCGGTGTCTCGCCGTAACGGACGAGATGATAGATCGACGGATCGAGCGTGACATCAATCCGTTGTAACCATTCGCCGACCGTCTCTTCAGAGCGGCGGCGTTTTTGTCTTGTCAGCTGCCGATCGAATGTTTGTAAAAGCCGGCGAATCTCTGACTCTGATTCTTCACCGACAAACGTTTGGCGTGTCGAACGATTCTGTGTAAACACTGGAGGCGGATCCATGAGATCGTCGACTACACTCTCCTGTTTGCGCCGTTTTCGTAAACGCTTCAAGAAGTAACGTACACTGAAGAGGACGATCAGTAGTATGACAAGACCGACGACACCGTAAAAGGTAACAACTCCTAATGCATCCTTATCCGCAAATCCCCCGCTTTGAATGTCGATTTTTTGTTTGGTCGGTTTACCTTCTTCTCCTCCTCCATTAACTATAATTTGGGTTTGAGAAGTTGCCGGATCATAAAAGAAATAGCGATAGGCTTCAGTTCCGACCAATTGAATAGCTAAAAGACTCACGAGTGCTACACATAATGTCACGATTAAACCACGTTTCATCCCATCACTCCTTTTCAATATTTTACCATTATCATTTCGGAATGCATTGATTTTTCTTTCTTTTCAGTCAATTTTTCATTAGAGTAAGGAGTGACTCTCAATAAAAGGACGTGACATCATGTATCTTCCAAGTTTTTCGTTAATCGATCAGACATTTCTTATCACTGGAGCTGGACGAGGTATCGGACGCGCGCTCGCCATCGGGATGGCAGAAGCCGGTGCTAACATCATTCTCGTCGCCCGGACGGAACGGGATTTGAAGGAGACGGCACAAGAAATCGAACGACTCGGTCGAACGGCTTACATATTCCCGTGCGACATCACTGACCGGAAACAAGTCGTCGAGACGGTAGCTCGTGCCTACGAACAAGTACCGCAGATCGATGGACTCGTCAACAATGCCGGAATGAACATTCGCTCGAAGGCACTTGATGTAACAGAAGACGAGTGGGAAACAATCCAACAGACCAATCTGAAATCCGCCTTCTTCTTCGCTCAAGAAATTGGGAAACGGATGCAAGAGACAGGTGGAAGTATTCTGAACATCGCCTCCGTCGCGGGCCACGTCGCCTTACGGACCGGTGTCGTGTATGCGACGACGAAAGCGGCAATGATTCAGATGACGAAGGTGTTAGCCCTTGAGTGGGGACCACGAAACATTCGTGTCAACGCAATCGGACCGTGGTATTTTAAAACACCGCTGACGAAAACCTTACTTAAAGATCCTACATATCTGCAGGAGATCGTTGACGTGACACCACTCGGTCGGGTGGGTGAATTAGAAGAGCTCGTTGGTCCAGTTGTCTTCTTATCATCTGCCGCTGCCCGTTACGTGACGGGACAGACACTTTATGTTGATGGCGGGATGACGATTAAAGGTTTTTAAAGACATAAGAAGACGGATGCGCATCTGCCCATCCGTCTTCTCATATCTAAAAGGAGTTTCATCATGTCAAAACGGATTGCACTCGTCGCTGGTGCCTCCCGTGGCGCCGGACGTGGCATCGCTTATGCCTTGGGTGACGCCGGAATGATTGTTTACGTCACGGGACGAAGTACGAATGAACAGACGACGGACAATCGTAGCGAGACGATCGAAGAGACGGCTGCTGGTGTCACGGCACGCGACGGACTTGGCATCCCGGTCGTTTGTGACCATACAAGTCTTGATGATATCGATCGTCTCATTCAGCAGATCCAACATCAACATGGTCGAATCGATCTCCTCGTCAACTGCGTGTTCGGTGGTTCGGAAAGCCACTTGCCGTCCGGAACCGGACGACGGTTTTGTGAGCGACCACCAGAACATTGGGACGCGATGATGTCTGCCGGACCACAAGCGTATTTGTGGACGATTCGGGCTGTGATGCCATTACTGCAACAGAGTCCAGCCGCGCTCGTCATCAATCTGACGTCATTCGCTCCAGAGCAGGTGTCTGGAAACCTCTATTATGATTTGGCGATGCAAACGATTAATCGGATGACGCACGTCATGGCGCAGGAGTTAGCTCAGACGACCATCTCCGTTATCGCGCTCTGCCCCGGTTTCATGCGGACGGAACGGGTTGTCGATGCCGGTTTCGCGAGTGCCGCGACTGAATCGACGACCTATATCGGACGAGCCGTTACAGCGCTGATGACGGATGACGATGTTAGCCGTTATTCTGGACAAGCCATCTTCGTTGCCGATCTCGCGAAGACGTATTACTTTACAGATCAGGACGGGACTCCGCAACTATCGTTTTAATTGCTTTACTCGATGGATTAACTAGTTTTCAATCACTCACTTCCGTTCCGGTCGTGCTGGATCAAAGACCTCTTTCGCATCAAAGAATGGATCGAGGACGCTCGTCTTTCCAGCAACGGCTTGACGTAAACGAATCCCATCAACGTTGATTCGGGCTTGACGGAAGTAGTCGGGTCCAACTTGTTTCCACGCATGTTGACTCGCATCAACATTGAAGAAATAACGGAACCCGCTATCGATGAGCAAACGATATTTCTCACCCGAATACTCATGCCAATCCCCGACATCACTGCCGTACGGATAAATCAGTTGCGTCGTTTTTCCGATCAATGGTTCTACGTCCTGTTTGTAGCGTTTAAGATCCGTGCGGATCGTAGGAACTGACTCTTTTCCGACCCAAATATGTCCGTACGTATGACTCGCGAATTGCCAGCCGTCCTGTTTTAACGCGACAGCAGTCTGCTTCGCTTGTTTTCGTGCCGTTTCGACCTGTTTATTATGCCCGTATTGATTGTAAGAAGAACGATACCCGAGCACTCCGTTATAACCTGTGATACCGAGCAACCCTTTTGCTCCTTTATAGGAAAAGTCAGGATGCGACTGGACAAACGCATCGACGATTGGTACGAGATCATAGGCACCATCCGGCTTTCCGACCATCTCGTTGACGATTTTACCATCCTTCACTTTCAAATTCTTCGCAAATCCATCCCCTTCCATGTATTCATAATAATTGACGTCGTCCTGAGAAAGAACGAGCGGTTGTTTTCCTTTTGGTAAACGGACGGGTGTCTCGACGATCTTACCGTTCATCTCTTTTGCTAAATCCGTCGGTCGAACGAGTACGTAATCGTTTTTGTATAACGCATCCAAGATTCGTTCGAACTCCTGTTGCGTCACCATGTAATCATCGTATCCTGCTTCCTTCCGGTCGCCGTCAAACGCTTGTTTTGGATCGGCAATCAATGAATGGAAAAAGAGATGCGGCACAGGTTTCGTCACAGGCAGGAGTGCCTGCTTTTTCTGTTCGTATTCTTTCGTTCTTTGTGTCGTATCTTTTGTGCGTACAGGTTTTAATACCTTGATTGCTCGCTCATAATCGTACTGGGCAGCGTAACGCTCGGCACGCTGTATCGTCTTTTCTATGTATGCTTGCTGAGTAGCTTGCCTTTTTTGTTCAGTTTCTCGTGGTTTTTCAGACTTTTTCTCGGCGACTTCTTTTTCCCCACATCCACTTAGCAGTAGGCTCAGCGCCACACCACAAATAACCCAGTTTCGTTTCATGACTTTCGACCCCTTTATCAATTTTGACATTTTCATTCCCCATTTATTGTAACTGTTCCCGATTATTCAGTCGATTAACTATTTTATTGAGTCATTCCGTTTCGTTATGACGGTCCATCCAAAGCGGAACTTCCGCTTCTTCGTTTTGAGGTGTTTAATAGAGGACGTAATGAAATTCACGGAGGTGCAACAAGATGATTGAAAAGAACTTAATTAATGGTGAATGGTATGACACAACAGAAACGATTCCGGTATACGACCCAGCAACGAAAACGTTGCTCGGACATGTTCCGGCAAGTTCAGCGGAAGACGCACAACGTTCCGTTGATGCAGCGAGCGAAGCATTCGTCAAGTGGTCAAACGAAACTGCAGACACACGTGCGAATTTAGTCGACGCCTGGTATCGCTTGATCAATGAACACCGTGAGGAACTCGCCCGGATCATGACGACGGAACAAGGGAAACCGTACGTCGAAGCACTCGGTGAAGTCGATTACGGCAATCAATACGTCCGCTGGTACGCTGAAGAAGCACGCCGGATTTACGGTGAAACGATTCCGGCTTCTGTTCCAGGAAAACGACTCTTCGTTGAAAAAGAACCAGTCGGTGTCGTTGCAGCGATCACACCGTGGAACTTCCCGGCAGCGATGATCACACGCAAACTCGCACCGGCTCTTGCAGCAGGTTGTACGATTGTCCTTAAACCATCGGAAGAAACACCGTTTACGGCACTTCGCCTCGTTGAACTCGCAGAAGAAGCAGGTATCCCCAAAGGGGTCATCAACGTCCTAACAGGTGACGCAGCAACAATCAGTGGCGTCTGGCAAGCCGATTCCCGTGTCCGGAAGATCACGTTCACAGGTTCAACAGCCGTTGGGAAATTGATCATGCGCCAAGCAGCCGACACGATGAAAAAATTGTCACTTGAACTCGGTGGTCACGCACCTTTCATCGTCACGGAAAACGCGGACCTCGATAAAGCCGTTGAAGGCGCGATGCGCTCGAAATTCCGCAACGGTGGTCAAGCGTGTGTTGCGACGAACCGCTTCTACGTGCAAGCATCGGTTCTTGACGCATTCACAGAAAAGTTCACAGCTGCCGTCAAACAATTACAAGTCGGTAACGGCATGGACGCTGACTCGACAGTCGGTCCATTAATCAATGCGAAAGCCGTCGCAAAAGTCAAAGCACACATCGATGACGCTGTCGCAAAAGGAGCAACCATCCTGACTGGTGGTACGATTGACGAATCCGTCGGCTACTTCGTCACTCCAACCGTGCTTGCGAATGTCACTGAAGATATGCTCTGCATGCAGGAAGAGACGTTTGGTCCGCTCGCACCGATCTCTGTCTTTGAGACGCTTGATGAAGTCATCGAACGGGCGAACAACACACCATACGGACTGGCAGCTTACGCGTTTTCTGAACGCATCGATGAAGCATTGATGCTCGGAAAACGACTCGAATACGGGATTGTCGGTCTGAACGATGGCGCACCATCTGCTGCACAAGCTCCATTTGGTGGCTATAAAGAGAGTGGCCTTGGTCGTGAAGGTGGCGTCTACGGCATCGAAGATTATCTCGAAGTCAAATACTTGTCGCTCGGTTAATCCATCAGACATTTCGTTTGAAACAAACGATCTTTATTCAAAGGTCACCCCTCATTTCTTGAGTGAAATGAGGGGTTTTTATATGACGCATGCTTCCATACCAATTTGTAAGGTATGATTGAATTCAAATGATTATACGAAAAGGAGTGATTAAACAATGGATGTTATCACTTTCGGGCAGAGAGAACAGAACCAACACTACATCACGAGACCTGCTGTTTATGCGGTCATTCGTGACTCTCAAACAGGTAAAATCGCCGTCATTCAAAAAAGGGACGGTAAGTTGTTTCTTCCAGGTGGCGGTATCGAGGACTATGAGACGCATGAAGACTGTCTTAAAAGAGAGGTAGTAGAAGAAACAGGGATGGACGTCGAAATCGTTGATTTCATCGGACGAGCCAATCAACATTTCTATTCACAAAATGAAACGGCATATTATTTGAACGAAGGGCAGTTCTATCGTTGCGATGCTGGGCAGAAAGTACAAGATCCGATCGAGGATGATAATGTCTTACAATGGATCGATCCGGCTGATGCAATCAAACATCTATTTCATGAACATCAAAGATGGGCTGTTCAGAATGCACTAAAGAAAAAATATGAAAGTGTGTAGAAAAAAGTATAATCAGGGACTATCAATTGGCTGTAAATTCATGATAGCTCCGTAGTATTGAGATGCTGTACAAAACGTAATGAACGCACATAACTCGCTGATTTCTGGAATAGTAAATGTTTCATTCATGAGTAAAAATATTGAATCAGGGATATTTCCTTTCACCTTTAAAAAAAGATCTGCAAATCCAGTTGCTAAAATCATTTTCTCATCCATCATGTTTTTTTTTTGGCTTTCCCTTTGCCTTGCAATATGCACATCCATTTGATTGTGCTAATGTTCTTCTAACTTGTTCTTTCACATCCAAACTTAAGGTTCCCTCTTCAATCAAATCTTTTTCTAACCTTGTCCAACTGGATAAGATTTTAGGGTTATGACCTAGTAATTTTTGAAATGGTGTTTCTCCTATTTGGGATAAAGGTATTTTTGTCATTTTATTCACTCCTTCTACAATAATTTTATATAATGATTAAAAATTATCACATTTCATTTGAAACAAATATCGAACTAATACTTTATATCCAACAACTTATATTGAAGGAGGATTTACATTTGAAAATCGATATGATTGATCGACAAATATTAAATGAACTGGCTCAAGATAGTCGACTGTCGATGCGTTCATTAGCTAAACGAATTAATTTATCAGCTCCTTCAGTAACAGAAAGAGTCCGCCAAATGGAATCTTATGGACTCATAAAACGATATGGTTTAACAATAAATTACGAAAAGTTAGGTTCCCCTATTGAATGCTTAGTAGAAGCAACCATTAAAGAAGGACGCTATGATAGATTCAAAAAGTACATACAGCAACTTTCGAACGTTGACTTTTGTTATCGAATTTCTGGTGATTCTTGCTTCATGCTAAAGTTACATTTCCAAACGTTCCAAGAGGCGGAATTTTTTATTGAACAAATCCATCCATATGCCCATACGGTTACTCGCTTTATTTTTTCAGAAGTAGATACTCGAGTCACTTTATAAAAAAAGACAAGAAGAGCATCCAAAGATTGCTCTTCTTGTCTTTTGATAAATATTATTCAACGTATTCGTAGAGAACGACGCTCTCGATGTAGTGAATGAAGCGGCGTAACTCCTTCTCCTCTTCCTTCGAGAGATCGCCTTCTTTTGACATATTGGCGATTTCAAGACGCTGAACTTCGATTGCTTTTAAGCAAAGTTCTTCTTTTTGTTGATCGACGTCCTTGCCACCGACTGGTGACGACCAGCGCGTATGTTTGAAGCGGAGTCGCTTATAGAACTCAAGCACACTTTGAACGACGTCTGGCGGATACGATGAGCGGCAATTCTCGAGACGTTCGATGACTGTGCCCATCACCTTTTCATACAGATCATGCTCGACTTGCGTCATTTGAATCAACGCGTCAGATGACATGTTCGATCGTTTCCGTTTCCACCATAATTTACGAATCGGCTGGACGATCTGGAAACGCGAATCCTTACCGATCGCCTTGCGACGATTTTCAATCGAACGGAAAACATCCTTTTTCAGCAGATCCGGCACCTTGTTCTCAGCGACGAAACGTTTTGATTCTTCCTTTTCCCACTGGACGGCTTCAAGACGAAGTGCCTTCAACTGATCATTGAATTGATCGAGCTCTTCTTGACTTTTTTCCTGCGCGCGCAACAACCGGAGCATCACATGATACTCATTGAGTAAATCAAACGCAACGACCGCATTGTCTTCGTCCGTCACTTGTTTGATCTCTGAGATCGCCCGGCGAATCATCCGTTGTTTTTGGGCATTCAGGTCGAGTGCGATCGGCGTTGCCGCCTCACCACGGTTCAACACCGGTAAAAGAATCGTCGCGAGAACGAGCGTATAGATAATGACACCCGCTGCAAGGAAGATGATCAATGAGCGTTCCGGGAAGGCTTCGCCGGACTCCGTCAAGAACGGTAATGACAAGACCCCGACCATCGTGATCGTTCCGCGAACCCCGACCAGTGTCGTGATTAAATCTTGTTTGAAGGACGGTCGACGATGATCGCGGTCCTCTTTTTTGAAGAACCGATGATCGAACCAATTGAAGAACATCGTCCAGACGAGACGGATCGCAAGAATGAATGAACCGATTTCGATGACATATAACATGAGACGCCAGTTGTTGATCGCGTCATCCGCAAAAATCTCGCGTGTCGCTTCTGGCAATGTCAAACCGAGCAATAAGAAAATGATCCCGTTTAGCGTATACGCAATCATCGTCCAGATGTTATCCGTCAACGTCTGCTCTTGCGCAAAGAACGTTTCTGTTCGTTCTTTGATCAAGGCATGCAAGATACCACCTGTGACGACGGCGATGACGCCTGATGCATGAAATCCTTCTTCAGCAACGAAGAAGATGATAAATGGTGTCAGGATTTGCAGTAAAGCGTAGAAGACGACATCTTCAATACCCGCTCGACGCAAGCGTACCTTGAGAAAGTTCATCGTGAGCGAAATCAACAATCCGATCAAGGCTCCAACGAAGAACATGTAAAAGAACTCTGTTGTCGCACTCTGAATCGAGAAGTAACCCGTGACAACAGCGGCAACAGCATAACTGAACGCGACTAATCCCGATGCATCATTGATCAGCGATTCTCCGCGAACGAGTGTCAAGATTTGTTCTGGAATCTGGACACGTTTTGCAATTCCGTTGACGGCAATTGGATCCGTTGGCGATAAGATTGCGGCTAAGGCAAACGCAGCAGCGACTGGAATGACCGGAATCAACCAATTGATGAAGTATCCTCCGACGATCGTCGTCAATAAGACGAGGATGATTGCATTACCGAAGATCGCTGTGCGTATCCGCCACAAATCTTCGCGCGGAAAGTGAGAGCTATCGTTATAAAGTAACGGAGCAATAAATAACAGGAGGAACCATTCGGATTCGACCTCAACCGTCAAGCCACTCATCAGGAGAGCGGCGACGGTTCCGGCAATGATTTGGATCAAAGCCGTTGGGATGAAACGGATGTAATGTCCGACGACTTGCGTCAGTAAGATGAGCGCAAGCATCAATAAAATCAGTGATAGTGTTTCCATGGAAGACCCCTTCCTCTATTGTTTCTTTCTGACTATATCGTAACATAGTTTTTTGATCAATTCCGTCCGAACGGATTATCGGACTGTTGCACAGCGATCATTTTTTCTGCTTGACGAATCAATTGTTCGCGGAGATCCTGCGGTTCTATGACTCGAACTTCCGGACCAAGTCGCATCAATTGGCGTCCTAAAAAAGCGAGCTCACTAACTGGAATTTGCCATGTTCGGTCACGACGAAGAGGTAAAATGCCTTCGAGCATTCGTTCACCTAAAGAAGTTAATTCTAGTTTCACCGTCGTCATCGGTACATGTGTCATGTTCTTTTCTAAATCAGAAAAGGTCAAATCAGTTGCTGGCAACTCATGAAGCGATACACCTAGAACTCGGTCGACACGGAACTGCCGAAATCCACGGTCAGTCCGTCCATAAAAATACCAACGATTGTGTTCGAACGATAAGCCGATCGGATCCACTACGATCGACTTTTGACCTTTTGTCGTCTCATAGAGAATATTCCCCATCCGTTTGCTCTCTAACAAGTCAAGTAACGCAGGATTTTGCGGCGACGGTGGTGTATCGACCGCTTGAAAGCGAAAGCGGTCTTTCCATTTTACAATCTGTTGCTCCGTCCTCTTCGGTAACTCGTTCGCATAGCGTTCAGCGACTTCCTGGCGGATCGTCCCGAACGGAAAATCTGGAATCTGACCGACCCATTCGAGTAGCATGAACAAGACAATCGTCTCTTCATTTGTCAAAACGAGTGGCGGCATATTCCGGTGCGGCAGCCTCCGGCTATGCCCGGTTCACTGTAAATCGGATAACCATTTGCTTCAAGAACGGTCATGTCTCGTTGAATCGTCCGGATCGATACCTTACATTCTTCCGCTAGCATACGTGCAGAAAAGTGTTCCCCCCGGTTTAATAAACGGACCAAACGCCATTGTCTCGTATTCATAAAGTTCCTCCTCAAATGACGACATCTTTTGTCGTCATTATACGCTAAGATGAAGTCAGACAAATCTCAAGGAGGAATTTTAATGTCGCAATCTACGACCGTACTGTATATCGCTTGTAGTCTTGATGGAAAAATTGCTAGACACGATGGTTCCCTCGACTGGTTATTTGCTGTTGCTGGAGACGGTGATAATGGCTATCAAGCTTTTTATGAACAGATTGGTGCCGTTATCATGGGTCGAAAAACGTATGAGGAAGTCCTTCAACTCAGCGAGACGTATCCATACGCGGATATTCCAAGTTATATTTACAGCCGGACGCAACGAACGTCAGAGACGGTCACCTATACGGATGAACCGCTCGATCAATTACTTGAGCGGATCACACCGACAATTGATGGCAAGGTCTGGCTTGTTGGTGGCGGCGAATTGATTCAAGAAGCGCTACGGTTACAGTGCGTCAGTTCAATCGAACTCGCGATGGCCCCTGTCATTCTCGGAACGGGTATCCCGTTATTCCCAGAAGGAACCGTTGAAACGAAACTTCACTTGAAGGGCAGTCGTCAATCGGGACAATTCCTGATGGCGACATATGATGTCTTGACTTAAACAAAACAACAGCCAGTTCGAGAAATCCGAACTGGCTGTTCGTTTACATCGTATTACGCATTTTTCTTTGTCTTTTTCTCTTTCGGTTCCGTCCATTTGAAGATTTTATTCATGACGTTGTAAATGCGTTTCGATTCCTTCGTCATCAGTGGTCCGAGAATCGCGAGAATCAAGACGTATAGAGCCGAAAATGGTGACAAGATGTCCATCAATCCACCAGCGATTCCGAGATTCGCGACGATGATCGAGAATTCTCCCCGCGAGACGATCGTCAAGCCGATGTTCGATGAAGCTTTATGCGAAAGTCCTGCTTTGCGTCCTGCAATCATTCCCGCGACATAGTTTCCGACAATCGTGATGACGACAGCACCAAGTGCGAGCCAGACAGCATCTAAGAGCATCGTCGGATCGATACTCAATCCGAAACTAAAGAAGAAGATGGCGCCGAAGAAGTCACGGAACGGTACGACAAGATGTTCAATCCGCTCTCCTTGATCGGTTTCCGAGAAAACGAGACCGAGTAACAAGGCACCAATTGCTTCTGCGACATGAATCGTTTCCGAAAAACCAGCAACGAAGAACAGGGCAGCAAAGACGACGATGATGAAGACTTCATCCGAAGCGATTTTTAGCATTTTGTTCAAGAGTGGCGTCGCTTTTCGAGCAATGATGAAGAACAACAACATATACCCAAGAGCAATCAAAATCGATGTGACAGAAGACATTAAGGTTGTTCCGTCACCAAGCAAGAGTCCAGATAAAACAGACAAGTAAACTGCTAGGAAAATATCCTCGAACATAATGATTCCAAGGATCAATTCTGTCTCCGTATTACCAGTCCGACGTAAGTCGACTAAGACTTTTGCGACGATCGCACTCGAGGAAATCGTGATGATTCCAGCGATGATCAACACTTCGTAAAGTGGGAACCCAGCGATGAATCCATAGAGTAGGCCACCCGTAAAGTTAATGGATAAATAAATCGTTCCACTCGTAACGATTGATTTCCCAGATCGGATCAATTTACCAATCGAGAACTCGAGTCCGAGATAGAATAAAAGGAACAGGACGCCGATTCGTCCGAGAAAACTGATGAACTCCGCACTTTCGATGAACTTGAAGTCTAGTATCCCGATTGTCGGAGCGTGCGGTCCAACAATCATTCCTAAAATAATTAAAAACGGAATGATCGAGAAGTTAAGTTTATTCGCGAGCAATGCCGCGATCGCCACTAAGATAAGCGCGGTACCGACTTCAAATATGAGATGATCCATATATTATCCGCCTCCTTCGATTGAGAATAATGCTTTCGTGATGTGACGGACGTTTTGACGCTCACCTGATAAGACGATCGTATCTCCCACTTCAAGACGCGTTTCTGGTCCAGGATTCAGCGATTTTGAACGGTCATGCTTGAGCACGGCAATAATCGAGATATCATACTGGTTGCGGACATCGAGTTCTCCGATCGTTCGATTGTTGACTTTTGAATCCTGACCGACTTTAAACCATTCGATCACAAGATCATCAAATGCTAATTCGATTTTCTCGAGATCTTTCGGCTTATAAGACAGTCCTCCGAGAATTCCTGCCATTTGACGAGCTTCTGCGTCATTAAACGTCACACTCGAGATGCTCTCATCAAAATCATCGTCATCATAATGATGGACCTCTCGACGTCCGTCGTCGTGAACGATGACGACCACCTTATCTCCTCGTGTCGTGATGCCTTCGAACTTCCGCCCGATTCCTGGTAAATCTACTTCTCGCATATCCATGTTATATTTCCTCCTATTTTTAAATTTTACAAATGGTGATTCGCTTTGTGGATGAGCGCCTTGAACGTCTCATCACTCAATATATCTTGAAGATCATGCAGCTGTTTCAAATCCGCTTTCGCCATGATGACAAATCCGTCCTCCTCAATGAATGCCACGCGATCTCCTTCCTCCACTTGCAAGGCTTGCCTAATTTTTTTAGGAATGGTGATCTGTCCTTTTGACGTTAACTTTGATAGCTCCATTACGAACTTCCTTCTTCCTGTATTTTTCTTGTATTCCTTACTTCCTTACTTTTCTTATTTCCAATATATCATAAAATTAAACTTATTCCGAGTTTTTTGCTTTGAATTAAAATTTAAAAAATGAATAAAGAAAAAACACATCCTAAGCCGAGTGGATGCGTTCGTTCTTCATATCGTTCTATTAGAAGGAATCGAGCAGGCTCTATTTCCGGTAGTAACATAATCAATCGTTGTCCGATATAGGCATGCATTAGCCGTGAACCCATCTCTTACCTTCCTTCATAATCACTACGTGTGATCGCATAAATCTTTAAATCCCAGAAACGCTCTTTAACGTACAAAGCACTCCGAGAGACGCCTTCAAATGTCATGCCGATCTTTTCCATGACACGCGCTGATCCGTCATTCGCAACAAAACAGCGTGCTTGAATACGTTCAAGACCGAGCGTCTCGAAACCGTACTGCACAAGACGCGCTGCTGCTTCCGGTATCAAACCCTTTCCCCAGTAGTCGCGCGACAGCGCATAACCGAGTTCTGCTTGGTGTTGCTCAAACGACACTTTGATGAAATCAATCGTGCCGATAACTCGACCGCTTGCTTTGTCTTCAATCGCCCAAGGTGCAGGATTACCTTGTTCGTATTGTCGGAGGATATATTCGACGAATTTCTCCGAATCCTCGAGCGTCTCATGGGCATACCAGCTGACATATCGTGCCGTCTCTTCGTCTTTCGTATAGGCATAGATATCTGCTGCATCTTCTATGCGAACTGGACGCAAACGGAGTCGCTCTGTTTCAAGTACAGGTAATGCTCGATATAAGCCGAGGGTTGATATCATAAACAAGTCCTTCTTTCTTTGATTTTTTCCAAGTATACCCACTCATCAGTAAAAAGTATAGAGATATACGAAAAGGTTATCAGAATTTTCTGGTACACTATTGGGAAATGATGTAAGGAAGGATGATGTCATGTCTTCTCGTGAACGGACGCTCCTAAGCGCTCTCGGTATCTCACAGTTCGGCGACTTCATTTATCTTGTTGCGATTAACGTTTATATTTATCGCTTAACCGGCTCCGCGTCCGCTGTTGCTGCGCTTTGGATCATCAGCCCGGTCGTCTCACTCGTCATCAAGTCGTTTGCAGGTAGTTGGGTCGACCGATCCGACTTACGTCGCTTATTGATTCAGACCGATCTACTCCGTGCAATCTTGATTGGCATTTTGCCATTTCTACCACTATCCATGCTCTATATCAACTTGCTTGCCTTAGCCGTCATTAAATCTATCGTCGAACCAGCGACCTTAACCTATATCACGACGCTTGTACCGAAAGACGACCGGACATCATTTAATGCCTATCGTAGTCTGATCACGTCTGGTGCTTTTTTAATTGGTCCGGCTCTCGCTGGTGGACTCTTATATGTCGCTTCTGCTGACGTTGCGATTTGGCTCAATGCCGTCTCATTCCTCGGATCAGCGGTTCTGTTGATGCGGTTGCCGCGTTTTTCCGCTTCGGTCGATCGAGGGATGCAGCTACAATACATCCTGTCCGATTGGCGGCTTGTCTATCAGTTCAGTAAAGACGCGCATTATGTGACTGGATTGTATGTCTTCGCGATGCTGATGATGATTG
Source organism: Exiguobacterium sp. UBA5002 (assembly GCF_002396765.1). Lineage (NCBI taxonomy): Bacteria > Bacillati > Bacillota > Bacilli > Caryophanales > Exiguobacterium > Exiguobacterium sp. UBA5002. Next base: position 29,278 of record NZ_DGYQ01000017.1, on the reverse strand, counting down.
CGACGCTTGCACTCGATACGCAAGAAGTCGTCTTTTTACAGCGAAGCATCGGCTTATCAGAAACCGACTACGGCTTACTCATGAGCCTAACGGGGATTGGTTCTGTTGCCGGTAGCTGGATCGTCGCTCGCTACGCTAAAACCCTTTCTGTTCGGACGATGCTGACGATTGGCTATACGTTTGTCGCTATCGGTTATATGCTGTACGCAAGTGCGAATTCGTTTTCAATCGTCTGTACTGGTTTCTTGTTGCTCGGATGTTTCCACGCATTTGCAGGAACCGGTTTTCTGACGTTCCAACAGACGAATATTCCGCTTCATTTGATGGGACGCTTTACGAGTCTTTACGGTGTCGGCGTCAGTCTGCTCCAGATTCTAGCGATCGTCAGCATTGGTCTACTCGGCGATATTTGGTCGATTCGCTTCAGTACGATCCTGTTCGCTGGTTTGCTCGTGTTGGTGACAATCTGTTTTCTTGGAATGGTTTTCCTCCCGCACAAGCAACAGTATTTTACAACGGACGAAGTGAAAGAAGAACAACATGCCTAAAAAGCAGGGAATCCCGTCAGCGCGGGGTTCCCTGCTTGAGTTGCTGCTCTAACTGCCTTTTCATCACTTCTGCATGCGCGACTAGCGGAAAAGATCCATCTTGTAGTTGTTTTTGCAGTCGCTTCGCTTCTGCCCAAGCGAGCGCATATTCCGCTTGTGAGACCTCCCCTTGATCTCGTGCTGCTTCTAGTTCGTCCGTGTCGATTAACAAAACTTGTCCCGATGGCAAGGTGATCAGATCGAGAAACAGAACCTCCCAGTAGACTCGTCCGTCCTCCACTCCGGTACGAAGACAGATATCGATATAGGTTTGTACTAACTGACCTGCGGCGTCAAACATCGAGGTCACGGCATGATGGGCATCACTTGGGAATTGTTGTACCCAGACGTAACCAGCGTCAGCGATTCGAATCGTTTCGTCACCATAACGGACATCTAACGGTGAAGTGACTTCAATCAGTTGAAGAAGTGTCACATGTCCGTTGAACACCTCGTTTTCTACCTGTTCATGAACATAGTGTCGTTGTGTGATGCGACGCCAGTCACGTCGATCGGCATAGCGTTTTTTGATCATTTACCGGTCCCCCGTTTTTTCCTAAGTGTGCCATACCCCACTTCTTTTTCGTTCTAATTCTTTAAAAAAAGGGGCAACGGATTTTTTCCGTTACCCCTTGCTTCATCATTTTGCTGTCTCTGAACTGTGTAACGCAGCACCATTCGTCTCGATGACGTGACGGTACCAATCGAACGAGTCTTTTTTCATCCGTTCCATTGATCCGTTGCCTTCGTTATCCCGATCGACGTAAATCATGCCATAGCGCTTTTTCATCTCCCCTGTCGTAAAGGAGACGATGTCGATGACACCCCACGGCGTGTAACCAATCAATTCGATGCCATCTTCGAGTACGGCGGCTTTGAATGCTTCGATATGCGCACGCAAGTAATCAATTCGCGCCGTGTCATGAATCTGACCATCCTCGATCGTATCGATTGCACCAAAGCCGTTTTCGACGATGAACAATGGAATCTGGTAACGATCGTATAGACGATTCATCGCATATCGGAGACCAACCGGATCAATCGCCCAACCCCAATCACTCGACTGGATGTATGGGTTCTCAACGCCGTTTGCGAGACCACCGTTGACGATATTTCCCGTGTTATTGACGACAGCATCATGTTTAACGGTCGTCGACATGTAGTAACTGAATCCGAGATAGTCGACTGTTCCGTTTCGCAAGATTTCTGCGTCACCGTCTAGAATCGGAATATCATACCCTTCCCGTTTGAACTCATTCAACGCGTAAGACGGGTAGTAGCCGCGGACTTGGACGTCTGGGAAGAAATAGCGCTGACGCATCGATGTCTCAGCGAGCAAAATGTCTTCCGGATGCGATGAGTAAGGATAGATCGGTACGTGTGAGACCATCGCTCCGATCTCGAAGTCCGGGTTGATCGCTTTCCCTTTCGCGACAGCTAGTGCACTCGCGAGTAACTCATGGTGTCCCGTTTGATACATGACTTCCATAGCGTTCTCATTCGGGTCGAGGAGGACACCTGAATTCGTCCAGAGGAACAGTGGATTGCTGACGTCCATCTTGTTGTTAATTTCATTGAACGTCATCCAGTACTTGACCTTGTCTTTGTAACGCGTGAAACAGACTTCCGCAAATTTTTCGAAGAACAGCGCTACTTTCCGGTTGCGGAATCCACCGTATTCACGTGCGAGGTGGAGCGGCATCTCAAAGTGCGACAGCGTGATGATCGGTTCGATGCCGTATTTCAGTAATTCGTCGAAAACGTCATCATAAAACTTCAGTCCTTCTTCGTTCGGTTCTGCCTCGTCTCCGTTCGGGAAAATCCGACTCCACCCGATTGACGTCCGGAGACATTTCAGTCCCATCTCAGCGAACAGGGCGATGTCCTCTTTATAACGGTGATAAAAATCAATCGCCTCGTGATTCGGATAGAATTCATTCTCCTCTACCTGATCCGTGATGCGCCGTGCAACACCGTGTGCTCCTGCCGTCAATACATCAACGACGCTCGGTCCTTTTCCGCCAGCATTCCAGCCGCCTTCGAATTGATGCGCTGCTAACGCACCGCCCCATAGGAAATCATTTGGTAATGTCTTCATCTTCATGTCCTCCTTCTATTTCTCTTACTTGATGATCGTCAAGATCTGTGTGTTTGCCGTCGTGACCGTCTCGTCCGTCGGTAGGATTTGTGCATAACTCTGCGTGTTCGTGATAATGATTGGCGTGATCGTCTCGAGTCCATTCGCTTCAATCGCTGTCGCATCAAACGTTACGAGGAGATCGCCTGTCGTCACGGATTCGCCTTCTTTGACGTGAAGCGTAAACGGTTTACCGTCGAGCGTCACGGACTCAAGACCGATATGGATCAAAACTTCGACACCACTCGTCGAGCGTAATCCGATCGCGTGACCTGATGGGGCGACCATGACGACAGTACCGTCAAACGGAGCCGTGACCCGGTTGTTCGTCGGACGAATCGCTACCCCTTGTCCCATCGCACCGGAAGCAAATACAGGATCCGGTACATCTAATAAAGCAACAATCGTTCCTTCAAGTGGTGCGCGAAGCGCCTCTTCATTTGTCAGAGTTGCGCTGACTTCCTGTTTTGCAACTGGTGTCGCTGTACTTTCAGGTGCTACGACCGGAGCAGCCTGCTCCCCGAAACCGAACACTTGAATCAAAACGATCGGTAGAATCAAGGCAATCGCCGTTCCAATCAATAAGCCGATGATCGACGATGGATAGTCGGAATCGATGCCGTTGACGAGCGTCAATGGTCCCGGTAATCCGGCGTAGGCAAAGTAATACGGTTTAAAGAAACTTGCCGTGACAGCGCCGATTGCTCCCGAGATACAGCCATAGATAAACGGTTTTTTAAAACGGAGCGTCACCCCATAGATGGCTGGTTCCGTGATACCGAAGATGCCCGTCAGTCCGGCTGAGACCCCGACTTTTTTCGTTTCTTTGTTACGTGCTTTCAAGATGACCCCGATGACAGCACCGATTTGGGCGATGACGGCAATCGTTTGATAGGCTTGGAACGAGTCGCGACCATATTGCTCGAAGTTTGCGAGCACCATCGGCGTGACACCCCAGTGGACACCGAAGATAACGATGACTTGCCAGAAGCCACCGATGATGAGACCAGCTACCGCAGGAGCATTCTCCGCTAAGTAGTTATACCCGTTTGCGATCCCTTCTGCACCAAGTGTCGTGATCGGTCCGATCAAGAGAATCGTAAGCGGCACCATCAATACCATACTGAAGAATGGAACGAACAACGGACGAATGACTTCATGAATCGTCTTGTTCAGGAATCGCTCGACATAGGACAAAATCCAGACGAGGAATAATGGCGGTAAGACCGATGGCGTATACGTTGTACCGGATAAAGCGATTCCTAGGAACGTGATGGATTCACCAGCCGTGATGCGTGCTGCGATATCTGCCCATGTTGGACTGACAAGTGCCGCAATACAGGCGACCGCGATGAAGGCGTTGACCTTAAAATGATTCGCTGCCGTTATGGCAATGAAAATCGGCAAGAACGTAAATGGTGCCCATGAGATGAAGCTGAAGACTTCATAAGTACCTGTCTTCGCAAATGCTGGAAAAACGAGCGTCGTCAAAATTAAAGTTCCCTGCAGAATCCCCGCTGCAGCTAAGATGTAGACGAACGGTGCAAAGACCGCTGACATCGTCGCAATGATTCGGTTGAGGACCGTCCCTTTCGGTGCCTCTTCCGCTTCCGATTGTTCCAAATCGACGAGCTTCAAAAATTCTTGATGAACTTCTCCGACGTGTTGACCAATGACGACTTAAAACTGCCCGCCAGACTCAACGACCGTAATGACGCCAGGTAATGCACTGACAGTTTCCTTAGCTGACGAATCCGATCGTTTCAATACAAGACGAAGTCGTGTGGCACATCGGACGGCGCTGATGACGTTGTCTTCTCCCCCGACAGCTTCTAAAATCGAATGCGCCAATTGTTGATAATCGCGAACCTTGCCCATATCGTGTACCTCCCCTGAATATGACGCTTGAATACCCTTTCACTTTAATTGTACATGCACAATTAATAAATACATAAATAATTAAATTTACCATGTTATTAATCAAGAAATGGCTTATGCTATACTGAAGAAAGAAAAAAGTTCGCAAGAAAAGAAGGTGTCCTATGCTGAAATACCAACAGACAGCCGATGAAATCGAACGGTACATAGAACAACATCAGTTGAAACAAGGGGACAAACTCCCGATTCTCGAAGAGTTGATCCGACAGTTCGCTGTCAGTAAGACGACGATGACAAAATCACTTGAGTTACTTGAACGAAAAGGAATCATCTTTCAAGTCCGTGGAAGCGGGATTTTTGTCCGGAAGACGAATCGCACTGGCTACATTCGCCTGTTCTCGACCCAAGGATTCAAGCAGAATCTCGTCGGTCATACGATCGAGTCGACCGTTCTCGCACTCGAATCAATTGCTGCAACCGCTAACATCGCGAAGAATCTCGGGATCGAGGCAGGTGAGACGATTTATTACGTCAAGCGAATCCGCTACATCGACGGCAAGATCCTCTGTCTCGAAGAGTCTTACTATCGTCAATCGATTGTTCCGTACTTAAATCGTGAAATCGTCGAGCAGTCGATCTTCGAATACTTAGAGACGGCACTCCAATTGAATATTGGGTTCTCGGATATGTATATGCACGTCGGGAAGTTAAGCGCTGAGTCGGCTCGTCATCTGGGGCTCACCGAGGGCGATCCTGGATTAACGATTGAGACAGTATTTCATTTGACGAACGGTCGTCCGTTCGACTATTCCGTCATCACATACCACTATGAACATTCACAATTCGTCGTTCAGGCAAACGGACTATATCTTTAACAAACGAAAAAAGTAAAAAAGCGAAGTCTGATGATCGTCTTCATTTTACTGAAGACGTTGCATCGGATTTCGCTTTTTCTTTTAAGAAACTAACTAAAATTAATATACAAAACGGATAAATCGCTAAAACGACAATCAATAATAAGCCAAGAACTGGGCTCGGAAAATCAGTAGGATACATGACTGGGAACCACTGACTCAATGCATACGACATGAAGACAAAATACGGTATCTAACTAAAGGAAAACGACCAAGTAAGTCGACTTCGAACTATTATCCCCTTCATCAGACGAATAGGTGTAAAGAATAGGATCATACACACCGTGATTATAGAAAATCCATTAGGTAAAAAAACTGATATGATGTTCCCGTTATGCGGATAATACGTTCAATGTTTAATGTCATCTCAACAGGAAGAAAGAGAATCAAAGCGAAAAACAGACTCCATCCGTTCCATTTTACAAATAATCGCATGCTTTAAATACCGATCTCTTCTTTACTCGAATTTTCGAGATACAGTTCCCCATCAAACGTCGTCAAGGCAATCACTTTCCTGTCTTTTTCATACCATGCTGTCGCTCCTTCACGATCGAGCTCTTTCCAACCGGCTTGGCGAATCCGAGTTCCATAGAGTAGACCCGGTCCATCGGTTTTCGAGACAAGACGCGTTTTGATTTTCCACTCGCCTTGTTTTTCAACTGCCGTAGCAAATCGTGGCACTGGAAAACTGGATACCTTCGATTCTTGAAATCCAGCATACCAACCACCGACGACTACAATGAGCCCAAGACATATAATGGCGATCCATCTCTTTTTCATAAGCATTCTCCTTTACTTTCCACCCTCATTTTAAAATTACCAAAATATAGTTTTATTTCCCTCATCCTAAAGACGGATTACTGATTTTTTCGTTGTGAAAACACATGAAAATTATTTCGAATTTATGAAAACACCCAAAAAATTTTCAATTTTTTTCATAAAAAATGCACACCTTTGTTCGTCCTTAGAGTCGCAACGGTTTGACAACTCCAGGCACAGAGCCATTTTCAATCATTTCCAAGTGGTTAAGCACATTAGCAACTTGACTTCATTTCCTGCTATGGTACGATACGAACTTATTAAAGGGAGTGAACAGAACTTATGAAATTCAGAAAAGAAAAAGTCAATGTCGTTGACATGAAGCAAACCAAAAAAAGTGTCTACGCGACCGGAATTGGGAATGCGATGGAATGGTTCGATTTTGGTCTTTATTCCTATCTCGCAATCATCATCAGTCAAAACTTCTTTAGCGCTGTTGAAAATGATGAACTGAAGCTCGTCTTTACATTTGCGACCTTTGCGATCGCTTTTTTAATGCGACCAATCGGCGGAATCGTCTTTGGACGAATTGGAGATCGACTCGGGCGGAAGGTCGTCTTAACGACGACGATCGTCATGATGGCTGGTTCGACGCTCATCATTGGACTATTACCGACCTATGATCAAATCGGAATTTGGGCACCGATTCTGTTATTGTTAGCCCGTATTTTACAAGGATTCTCGACTGGCGGTGAATACGCCGGTGCAATGGTCTACATCGCTGAGTCATCACCAGATAACAAACGGAGTGCTCTCGGAAGTGGACTTGAAATCGGTACACTCGGTGGATATATTCTCGCCTCATTACTTGCTACAACACTTTTCGTCACCTTATCGGATGATCAAATGGCATCTTGGGGATGGCGAATTCCCTTCATTCTTGGGGCACCACTCGGTTTATTTGGTCTCTATTTACGTCGTCACTTGGATGAATCACCGATCTTCGAAAATGAGATCAATGAAAATACAGAAGAACCCGCGACATTCCGCGAAATCCTGCGTGACCACAAACGTGATATCATCGTTTGTTTCATCGCTGTCGCCTTCTTCAACATTACGAACTATATGCTCTTGTCCTACATGCCATCGTACCTCGATGAAGTCATCGGTATGTCAAGTTCGACAAGTACGATTCTAATTACTGGTGTCATGGTGATCATGATTCCGCTCGCTTACTTCTTCGGGAAGCTTAGTGACAAAAAAGGCAATCGCAATATTGTTCTTTTCGCGTTAGCCGGACTATCGTTGCTTTCAATCCTGTCGTTCTTCTTGATTGGTCTTAAACCACTCTTGTTCGTCGGGATCGGAATCTTCATCCTTGGCTTCTTCTTGGCGATCTTTGAAGGAACGATGCCAAGTCTTCTACCGAGTATCTTCTATACGGATGTCCGTTACCGGACGCTATCCGTGACGTTTAACGTCTCTGTCTCGATCTTCGGTGGAACGACGCCACTCGTTTCGACATGGCTCGTTCATACGACACAAAACCCGCTCGCTCCTGCTTTCTATCTAACAGCAGTCAGCGTCATCGGCTTCGTCACGTTCTTCTTTTTCTTTAAGAATACAGCTGGTAAGGCACTGAAAGGGTCGCATCCGACTGTATCGAGTGAAAAAGAAGTCGCGTCGATCGCGAAGAAACCAGACGATGCTCTCTGGTGGGCAGAATAATCGCTATAAGTAAGAGCCGTCTTCCACAGAAGACGGCTCTTTTTAATAAACAGCACTCAACTCTTTTACGACGCGGTCCGCGACTGCGAGTTCCTGCTCTTGCGCAAAATCGAACTGACAACCGATTGCTACCAGTCCGTTCGCATGCGCCGCTTTGAAATCAGATAAGCGGTCACCGACAACGTAGCCTGACGAGATGTCGTGCGTCTTACAAATCTCCCGTACGAGTGCTGATTTATCACCGGAACGGATGTCTTCGATACTATAGACATGATCGATATAGGCTTCGAGTCCATACGTCGTCACGATCGCTGACAAGTAGGACGGCCATCCATTACTTGCGATATAGACGGAGTGACCCGCTTGTTTCAAACGACTTAGCAACTCGACCGTTCCTGGATATAGGCAACCGTGCCCCGCCTTGACTGCCTGCTCTATGCTACGTCGAAACTTTTGATCCGCAGCTTGTTGGTCTGTGGCCGAAAAGTCCGGTAGTAACGTCTGCCAGACTTCCGGTAACGAGACGCCCATGATCTGCTGATAGAGGGCGAGTGGGGTTTCCCCCTCCCAGCGTCCCGTTTGACGCAACTCTTGAAAGACCTCTTCTAGCGCATGCGACAGCACGGCATTCGTTTGAAACAACGTTCCATCCATGTCAAAAATGTAGTGTGTCATTCGCTCTCCCCTTTTTGCTCTTGTTTTATTTTCTGAATCATGGCTTCTATCGATGTATCCTCAGCAATAAGACGATCCGTTGGGCGGTGATCCCTATCAATCCACCAGCGTTTCATATCCGTCTCAGAAAACTCCGTCGGCTGGCGCATCGCATGGCGACGAATGGTTTCTTCGAATGAGACGTCAAAATAATACGCCGCGTAACGTGACGTAAAGCGACGTTCCAACCGGTCAATCATCTCACCGTACCAGTCCTGTGCAAGAATGCCTTCCAGCAGAATCGTCGCGTGGCGTCCGTCAGCAAGTCCAACCAACTCCTCGATCCAGCGAATCGCCGGATTTCCTGGTCCATCTTTTACGTTCAACATCTCCCTGCGGATAACATCTTGTGAAAACAAGATGCTATCCGGTAAAACCGATCGTAACGCTTTGGCAAGCGTCGTTTTTCCACTACCAGAATTCCCACGAATGACGATCAAGCGCGACTTCATGTCGTGAACCAGTCCCCGTTCAAGGCAGCAATGTACCGCTCTGCAGAGCGTGCTACTGCTTCAGACGCGCCGGTTTCGATTTTCCGATGAAAGGCGTCATATAATTTTTCAAAGTGAAGCGGACGTAACGTTTCTGCCATTCGCGCGACCGTCTTTGCCGGAAGCGGAATCACATTCGGATAACTGTACATGAAACTGACCCACGTCCGATCAGCAACGATCCGAATGATGTCCCCTGTCAACAATAGCCCCGCCGATGCGTCTTTTCGTTCACAGATGACTGCTCCTTTGAAGTGACCGCCGATGCGATGTAACATCACATCTTCCGCCAATTCCAAGCGTTCACCACTCCAGAAGACGATGCGTTCGCTTGGTCGCGTCACGAACGACGCATCATCTTCATGAATATAGATCGGCACGTCAAAAGTCTCCGCCCATTCGACTTGTGTCGCGTAATAATGCGGATGTGATAAAGCAATCGCCTGAATCCCGCCTAATTCGTCAAGTTGCTCTTTCGTTGTAGAATCAAGATATGTAATGCAGTCCCATAACAGGTTGAACGATTTTCCTTGGACAAGATATGCCGTCTGACCGATACCGAACGCCGGTGTCGTCTGAATCGCATAGACGCCTGCTCCGTCGTCACTAATGACGTTTTGATACGTTCCTAACGTTTGCATGGCATCGAGCGTCGTCCACGTTTGACCAGTTGGATTGACATACTGTCTTTCCTCTAAGCAAATCGGACACGTTTCACGTTGCGGATTAATTTGTTCGACACCACACGTCGTACAGATGATGGTTTCCATATTATCATTCCTTTCCCATTCGTAAATGATTTTCCTGATATATCATACCATATTCCATTTATAGGGATTGAAGGAATTAAGAGGTGGTTATCGAAAGGAACATGTATGAAAACAAAGGAGGAGATGCTCATGTCAATTTCGACCCACCTTATTGCGCCCCGCTTGAACGCTGTCTTTTTGCATGTTCAGGATGTGAAATGTGCCGCCGCTTGGTATCACCAGTTACTGCAGTTGCCGTTTGATGTGTCGCGTGTCTCGTCACCTGTTTACAACCTCCCACTCGAAGGTCCAACGAGTTTGACGCTCGATGATCACTCGAATGACGCAACGTATCAACATCACCCTTCCCCTCATGCCTTGTTTAATTTTTATACGACGGACATCGATGCCTCCTATCAGTTCGTCTTATCACTACAAGCACCCATCATTCGTGACATCGAACGTTTCGATGATTTTGCTTACTTTACGTTTGCAGATCCCGACGGCAACGTCTTGATGCTCTGTACAGGGTAAGACAAAAGCAGGCCGAACCACTGATGTGGCTCGACCTGCTTCGTTTAGGATGACGCTTTGACAGCTTCAGGTCGTAATTTCAATCAACCCGTGTTGGCGCCATTAGATCAATCAACGTGTAAGCACTTAACGTTTCTTTGAAGGACGAAAATGCCCGATCGAATGCACGACGCGTATTTTGTAAACTGCTATTGTCATGTGTTACAGACACGGTTTCCAGATAAGATACTTCTTCAAAAAGGTGAACGATTTCTCCCAGTGTGATCGTGTCCGGTGATTTTGCTAATCTAAAGCCACCATTACGACCTTGCACGGAAATGATGAGACCAAACTTACTCAATGCATGAACGATCTTCATTAGGTGGTTCTTAGAGATATCATAATATGTTGCCACTTCTTGAATTTGTACGAGCCGAGTCGGATGGGACGCCGCAAAAATCAGTACACGAATGGCATAGTCCGTAGAGCGAGTCATCTTCATGCATTTCACCTTCTTTTCTAATCCTTCATAATGAAAGAGCGAGAACTCATTCTTCTCAAGAGCCTTCAACTGAACCTTAATTTAAATCAAACGTGCATCTGCACATATATCGACTATCTTAAAGGATTGGAAGGACTGAAATCTACAATTTTTTTCAGAAGTAGGTAGAACGATTTTTTAATGATCCTAATCTGTATGCTTAACGAGAAAAAATCCATGTACTTAATAAAACCGCGACCGATTCGTCGCGGTTTTTCATCTTTAGTCGTGAAATCGAGCTCGCGTCTCCGGTGACGGTAACGCGCACTGCTGCTTTTGTCCAAACCAGCGATGACGGTTGTTTGCAACGAAATCATAGACGCGATCTCGAAGTGAACGTGGAACAATCTGAAACACACTCAACAGACGCCATCCACCTTTTAAATGACGGGCAATCCGTAACGCTGCATCTGATTTGATATAGGGTACACCCCGGTCAATCACAACGACACTGTCGATCGTTTCCGGAAGATGATGACGACGGACGATTTCTTGTCCTGTTTCCCCTTGCAACGAAGCAAAATCATGATATCCTTTGTCTCGTTTCAAAATGAACTGGACACTCGCGTCACAGAGATTACATTCTCCGTCGAATAAGACGATTGCTTTCATGATCGATTCATCCTTCCCCACCTGTTTAACGAATAATTTCGTACACTTTTTCTTTACCACATTTCAAGTCAAAACATGCATTTAATCAGTATGTTAAATCATGATAACGCTTCCGTTCATTGTCTTTCTTACGCTATACTGTTTTTGTAAACATTTGGAACCATTCATTTATTTGAATGTATCTATGTAAAGGAGCGTACATATGACGAAACGACCGATTGCCATCGTGACCGGTGCCAGTCAGACACGCGACATCGGAGCTGCGATTTGCCGCCAGCTTGCCTCGTCTGGACATGACCTGGTCTTTACTTATTTTAAAGTAACAGCGGATTGGGCGACTAGTTTTACGACCGAACTTGAAAATCAAGGTGCCCGCGTCCTTGCGATCGAACTTGATTTAGGGCAAGCAGATGCCGCTGATGATTTATTCGATCAGGTAGAAGACTTTGGAACACCAAGTATCCTGATCAATAACGCTGCCCATTCGACGATGACGGATTGGCGATCACTTGATGCAGCCAGTCTTGATCAACACTATGCCGTCAATCTCCGGGCACCGTTGTTGCTCGCGACACGTTTCACGAAACAATTCGTTGAAGCACATCTAACGTCCGGTCGTATCATTCAACTGACGTCCGGACAGGATCTCGGTCCGATGCCTGACGAGATTGCTTACGCTACGACAAAAGGTGCCTTGTCGACCTTTACGAAGACTTACGCGGCAGCCGTGGCACCGCTTGGCATCACCGTCAATGCGGTTAATCCGGGTCCGACAGACTCGACTTGGATGGATGAAGCAACCCGGACGGTGCTTAAACCTAGTTTTCCGTTCGGGCGAATCGGTGCGCCGGAAGACGTCGCACGATTGATCCAATTCCTCGTCAGTCCTGACGGTGGCTGGGTGACCGGGCAAGTCATCCATTCCGAAGGTGGCTTTGAACGCTGAATATGTCGTATGTAAAAACATCCCTCTGACGTTAAAATCAGAAGGATGTTTTGCATTATCGAAAGACCGGACTCGTTTCTGTCAAAAAATCGTTCCAGGCTGTTTGATGCAGTTCGCTATAGAGCTCTGGCATTTGGTCTCTTTCAAAAAAAGCAACGTCGAGTGATTCATCGGAATCAATCGTGAATTGCCCCCCATTGATTCGGCAAACGAAAAAATGAACGATCGGCTGGGCGACATCCCCGTTCGGATACATCTCTTCGTACTTCGAATAGACACCACTCAAACGTTCGATCCTGACATGAAAACCGGTCTCTTCAAAAATCTCACGCTGTGCGGCTTCAACGAGCGACTCTCCCAGTTCCAGTGCGCCACCGGGAAAGCCCCATGCTTGTTGCTCCCACCGTTTTTGAAGAAGAATGCGTCCCTCCTTGTCAAAGACAATCCCACCGGCAAAGTTCAACATCACTTTTTCTTGACCGACCTTAGTGCGAAGAAAACGTATGTAGTCCATCTGTCGCCCCTTGAAGTTTGACGTGTTTCAGCCATGTGATCAGTTGCTCGATCATAGCATCGGTCACGGTATGATTGACACCTGGAAAAACATCTAAAATGGTCGTTTGCGCCATACCTGCTTGAACAGCGGTTGCGTGATAAAACTGCTGGATCGATAGTGGAATGATGTCATCGGCATCGCCGTGCAGGAGCAACCGCGGACGCTCGTCCATCACACTGATTGGATCGAACTTCCATGGTACCTCTGTTTCTTTGATGACCGGTCGCCCATCGCGAACGCGGAATTGACGTTCCGCTTCAAGATAGGCACCGCCCCCATTGATTGCAACGAGTGCTTTAATCGGCTGACGCGACATGATCCCGTGGGCAATGAACCCACTCATCGAGACACCGATCGCTATCACGTCTGAAACATGCCAGCCTGATTGTTCGATGATAGCTGTCGCATCCGAAATCGATTGTTCGACGACGGACCAAAAATAGGCCGTCGTTATTTCTGGATCAAATGGATGATCAAGCGGATCACGTTGATCATGCCGAAGAAGTTCCGGGATGAAGACATCGTATCCTTCTTCAGATAATTGTCGCGCAAACTCTAGATAAGAAACAGCCGTTCCGCCCCAACCATGATAAAGCAGAATGACTCCTGTAGGTTGAGATGCACGGACACTATGGACATGAAAATCAAGCTTCATTTTTTAGCTTCTCCCGGTTCAAGCGGACGATCGTTCTCGCGAAGTCATCTTCCGGTAATCGTTGTCCGTTGTCAAGAAACGGTTTCCAGTACGGTCGAATCTTAAATAGCGAGACCGTATCACGATAGACTGTTCGGCGGACGATTTGTTTTGTCGTCAACGGCAATCCGTTCTCACTTTCAACCTGGATGCCGAAAATCTGACCACCAATCGTTTTTCCGTTCAACAATTTTAATTGCGCGACTTCACCTAGAAAACTGATCGTCGGTTGTGTCACGACGGCGTGAACGACTTCTGACTTCACACGTCGTAACACCGTTTTTTCGATGACGAAGGAAAGTCCCAAATAAACAGCTTGGTTGATGATATACGCACCGATTCGTCGTTTAGTCGTTGAATGCATGGGTGGTCCTCCTTATACGTTGAAATAAACGACAGCGCCAAGTCCACTGACGGCAATCAAATAAAAGACGATCGCGAGTCGTTTGTTTGCAGCAGAAATATCCTTTCGGACGAGGATCTTACTATACCGAAACGTCAAAAATACAAACACGAGCAATGCCAAAATCAATAATGGTTCCATTCGATTCCCTCCTTTTCTTTCTTATTCTACATCATTTCTAGTTTCGAATTGTTATATTTTACAAGTAAAGTGGTATATGCTTGATCCATATGTCATCAATCCAACAATGAAATGAGGTTTACATGTTGAACACTACAACGATTTGCTGTCTTGTGGAGTCGAAGACACCTCGTTATCTTGTTCGGGAACTGCCGCCGCTTGGCATCCATGACGTCCACGTCCGCACTCTAGCCGGTGCCATTAGTATCGGTGCCGAACTTCCCCAATGGCTGGAACAAGACATGACCGAAACCAGCTATGACTATCCGCTCGAGACAGGATATGAAAGTTATGGCGAAGTGTTTGCAGTTGGTGACGCCGTCCAAATCGTCAAGCCCGGAGATCGGGTTGTCAGCTTCTATGGTCATCAAGATCAGGCGATCGTACCTGTATCGAAGGTCATCCCGGTTCCTGCTTATGTCTCACCACGTGAAGCCTTACTACTAATTCTGTCCTGTGACGCGGCAAAAGGCGTCCGTAAGCATACATTGACACCCGACACTAGCGTCTTAGTTTCTGGAATGGGTACGATCGGTTTGCTGACAGTGCATTACTTACGGCATTATATCAACGTTCGTCAGATTGATATCATCGAGCCGCTTACGTCCCGAGCGGAGTTAGCACGTCAATTAGGTGCACGTGTCGTCACACCGGATTCAAGTATGTATGACGCCGCCATCGAATGCTCCGGACGCCAAGCGGCCTTTGCCGAGCTTCAGTCTGCTGTCCGTCCTCATGGTGCAATCTGCGTCTTATCGGACGGCAACCGGGAAGCCTTGACGTTGACGCCCGTGTTTCACGCAAAAGAACTTCGGATCATTGCATCGAGTGACGGCTGGGACTACCGCAAGCATGCAGACTGGCTCTTTTCAGACGATCGTCACGCGACATTGCCCGCTTTGTTCGAACACGAGACTTCGTTTTCGGAGCTTGCCAGTTGCTTTGCTAGCTTAATGGAAACGCCAGATCTCCCAATTAAAGTATTCGTTGATTATGAGCAGACGAGCTGAACACCGTTCGGATCCGTACCTACGAGCGATACGTCGGAAAAAACTGCTTCTTGTAAGACGGTCTTCTCTCCGCGGACGGTTTGGATTTGTGAAATCGGTCGATCGAACAGTTTCGTTAAATCCGCCTCTAATCCTTCGCACGGTGTCGTTAGAATTAAACGCTCAAGTGTCGTTCCATCAGTATTCGCAATCGCATCTTCATGTACTTGCAGTTCAATCCGTAATCCGTATGGTGTCTGTAAGAACGTCCGCCGCTCGTTCGCTTGGACCTTGAACGCTAACGTTTCTGCGCGATCAAGAATCGTTTGCACGTCACCAGGCTGAATCAAAAATCCGATGTGATCGAAGCGAACCGTTTTTCCGAATCCGATCGTCACATTGACCGCTCCCCGTTTCATTTCAATGATTCGGAATAAAATTTGATCTGCTCGAAAATCATTCCATGATAGAGGTGGATTGAACGACGAAAATTCTCCATCTTTCTTCCCGATCCGCTGGGAAACGTGAAATCCGCGTGCCGTGTACCAAGCTTCTGTTTCTTCCAAATGTGGTGTCCAAATATGGTAGTGAAATAGCATTTACATACACTCCTTTTTGTTGTTCCAATCGTTCCACGTCATCACTTCGACTTGGTTCGATTCATTCAAATATTGTCGTAATAACGGGAGGTGCGCAGCACCATACAAACAGACGATTCGTTCGTTCGCCTGAGCGAGGTGCAGTAAACGATTTGCAATCTCTTGATTGCGGACTCGCCAGTAGCGTTCAACCCAAATCCGACCGCTCTCCAGTCGTTCGATTTGATCATAGATTCTAGCCGACGCTGCAATCGTTTCTTCAGCGTGCAATCGATCGAGCCATTCGGAGAATGATGACTGCTCCATCGCGTGCTCTAACTGTTCTGTCCGCTTCATCTCAGCCGCGACGATTGTCTCAAAGGCTTCCGGATGATGTGAACGGACGATTCCTAAATCCGGTACGCCGGGTACGATTTCGTTCCAATCGATCCCATGGAGATCTGCTACTCCCGCCATCCGGGCTAAGCGAAAGCCGATTTGTTGCCGTTCATTTTCGATTAAGTCGCTCTCGGATTGATAGGTTTCATATGTATGCTGCAGGTCACTTATGCGTTCAGGTGACGTCTCAAGGGCAACGCCTGTCGGTCGAAATGCCTTCAATCGATTAACAACTTCTTGGATTTCTCGTTGCCTTTTTTCTGACGCGACATCAAAAATTGCTGGACGAATCAAATCACCATTGGTCGGGCGATCGAGATGGAACATGCCTAACAGTAAAATCTGAGGTTTCATCTATCCCCCTCCTTTTCCTTATTTTACCTTATACTTGGTAAAGGAAGGGACTTTTACCTATCATGAATTTACGTTATTACTCAACAAATACTCATATATGGAGGTTCCGATGAAAAAGATATTCGTCATTGTGTTCATTGGATTTTTATTCGGATACAGTCAAACCGGTACAGAGGACAAAGCTAGTCATGCCATGATCGTCATTGTGAATAACAAAGAGTATAGTGGAACAGAAGCTGAATTGGATGCATCAAAGCGACAAGGAGAAAAAATTAGTACGATATTAAAGAAAACAAAAGCATATGAAATGCCCCAAGCGAACAGTCAATCGAATCTTTTTTCAGTCGGGTCCACCATTTATTCTGTTAAAGGAAAAGAAGATTTTATCATCGTAAAAGACAAAGAAAATAAAAAATGGCTTTTAAAAAAGGTAAGAGATATCAAAAACGAATTGAATGAATGAGGTAATCTAAAACACCTTTATAATGGTACATCTTTTAGAAGTACTAACAGTGGAGGTGTTTTAACATGTACTTTTAACTGAGGTATGATGAAAAATCATTAAAAAGCGGACAGATGTCACGATCTGCCCGTTACCTTCATCCTGTTAAACTTGATTTAACGAGTAAAATTTTCCCGCTTTCCTCGGCAGCGATATAAGATACGGCTTGTACATCGAGATGGATATCACGACCGAATAAACGGTACAGCCGTTCCATCAGAATTCGTTCGTCTGATTGACTGAACCGCTCTGCGTCCGGAACATAGTAGATCGATACGCTATCTGTCGTCATTTGAACATATTGAATACGCTCGATACTGTTTGGCAAATGTTTGACAAGACTCGACAGTTGCGCTTCAAAAATCTTTTTCCCATCCGGTTTTTGGATGAAGGCCCGCCCCCTGCCGTCAATCGATTCGATGATTGGTCCCGGGTGACCACAGGAACAGGTGCGCTGACTGAGCGTCATCCGATCTCCGACCCGGTAGCGAATGAGGGGGGTGCCGTGAGTATCAAAACTCGTCACGAGAATCTCCCCGTATGAATCGAGTTCGATGATCCCCATCTCATGGTGCAGATGTTTTTGACCAAACCGGCATTCAGAAACGATAGGTGCCCCTTCAGACGATGCATATTGATCAAAGACTGGTCCGTGAAACACTTCTTCGATGACTTGGCGCTCTTCCGCGTCGATCCGTTCTGCCGTCGGGAAAATCGCAATCGGTTGACACGTCAAGCGGATCCCTTCTCGCTTCGCGAACCGGGCGAGCTCAATCATCGCTGACGGAAGATCATCAATCGTTTCTGGTTGAAAACGTTCGATGGCTTCAAGATACGCTGCCATCGTCCGTGGGGATAACCGTTTCACCGTGAACAAGAGTTGATTCGCCGCTCGATTCATCCGCCAGTAGACGTCCACCTGTTGACGCTCGGGTACGAGATCCTGTGCCGTAAAGCTGATTCGTCGCATGCCACGGTAGACACCGTGGGTCGCCTTGAAATAATCCAGATGGGCCATGCGAATTTGCATATCCGGTATCGTATATCGTACTTGCAGTGACGTGCCTGTTGTTCCACCCGTTTTCCCTATGATTGGCGCAGCGACATCTGTTTGAATGTCCTCCATGTGCGTTCGTAATATTTCTTTTGATAGTACAGGAATATGTTTTAGTTCGGATAAGTCCGTTAACGGTAGGCAAATGTCATGTGAAGTGAAGAGCTGACGGTAATAGGGACTGTGTTCAGTACAGAAGCGAAGGAAGTCATTTAAACGATCAAGTTGTTCCGCTTTGACGTCGATCGTCGTATGTTCTCGTTCGAGGAGCATCCGGAACCGTTCTTGATAGACCGGTCCATAACGTTCGCGATGCAATTGATACCCATAGAGGGTTGTGAAGAGGTGCTGGAGAAATAGAGGAGAGCGCTTGTAGATCTGCTCTTTGATACCCATGTCATCACGTCCTTTCGCAAGGGAAGTAACGGTTTCGATGTCTCTACAATAGCCTATGTACCTGACAGGAATATGACAAAATAAGGGAACATGCCTCCTGACAAATTGCTATCACCTTGGACAGGTCCGACGATCATCGCTCTACTATACTGAAAACAAGGAGGTGACAAGATGTGGCTCGAATCGATTCAACGCGTTATTGACTATATCGAAGATCATTTAGAAGACTCGCTCGATCTCAACGTTTTGACAAAAGTCGCTCAGATGCAGGCTTATCCTTTACAACGGGCGTTTTCGTTACTTGCGATGATGACGTTACCGGAATACATCCGAGGACGACGTCTGACGCTCGCAGCGCAACAATTGACACAGACGGACGAAAAAATCATCGATCTCGCCTTACGTTTTGGTTACGAGACGCCGGAATCTTTCACAAAAGCTTTCAAACGTCAGCATGGTTGTTCGCCGACGTTGATGCGAAACGAGCGACGTCCGATTCACGCCTATAACCGCCTGAGCATTCAGGTGACCTTGAAGGGACTGGAGCAAATGGATTACCAACTCATCGAACGACCGGCTTTACAGATTTCAGGATGGCGAAAACATTTCTCGACGCAAGATGGTGCCCAAAAACAGCTGATTCCGTTGTTTTGGAATGATGTAAATCATTCTGGTCAAGATGCTACTTTGTTCAAACAAAATGACGGTCAGATTGAAGGTGTGATTGGTGTCTGCTCCAATTTCACCGAAACATCGATGGATTATTGGATCGCGACGACGACAACAGAAATCCTACCCGATCAGGAAACGATGACGATTCCGGCGAGTCTTTGGGCGACGTTTCCGGTCGTTGGTCCAATGCCGCATGCCATTCAAGAGATGTGGCAGCGTATCTATCAAGAGTGGCTCCCATCGCATGAATATGATCCTCTCCCTCACGCTGAACTCGAAGTTTATTCGGCAGGCGACCCATCTGCCGCCGATTATCAATCTGCCATCTGGATTCCGGTGCGTCCGCGCGACTGATGGTTTCAGGACACACGAAAAAGCGAGATCATCAGTGATCTCGCTTTTTTGTGTGCCATGCATACTGTTGTTTAATCAGTAACGTTTTTCCACTGATTTCTTTCGGAATTTCCGGTACCGCGTGCATGACGACATTCAATTGTCCGTCAAACAGTCGGTCCAGAACGAAAAAGAGCTTCTTCTCATGTTCTTTCTCGAAGCATCGTTCATCCGGAACATATAATAAAACAACCTCGTCCCGCGTCTCTTGAATATATTGTACGCGTTCGATACAGTTCGGGAACGCTCGAACGATTCCCGCAAGTTCGCCTTCAAAGACACGGTGTCCGTTTCTGAGTTGAATGAAGCTTCTCCCCCGTCCGTCGATTGAAGCGATGATCGGACCTTGATGACCACAAGGGCACGTTTCCTGACTGAGCGTCATCCGATCGCCAACGCGGTAACGGACGAGAGGTGTTCCGTGCGTATCGAAGCTCGTTACAAGAATTTCGCCGTCCTCATCGCGTTCAATGATTCCCATCTCATAATGTAGATGTTTTTTCCCATAAGGACATTCGGCGACGATCGGCGCCCCTTCTGACGACGCATACTGATCATAGATCGGTGCATGGAAGACGTCTTCGATGAGTGCTCGTTCTTCTGCCGTCATCATCTCTGCCGTCGGGAAAATCGCTTTCGGTCGAAACGTACAGGTCATCCCATATTTTTTAGCATATCGTGCGACTTCGATCATTCCTGAAGGCAAACCATCAATCGATTCCGGCTGAAACCGATTCAGTTGTTCGATGTATGCAGCGGCGGTTTTCGGATTGATGTTTTTGATCGAGAACAACATCTGATTGATGACTTTATTCGTCCGCCAATAAACCGGTGCCTTTTGTTGCGGGGAAGCAAGCGTTTGACCGGTAAAACTTGCACGGCGCATCCCTTGATCGACTCCATGGGTCCACTTGAAGAAGTCAAGATGTGCCATCCGGATTTGCATGTCTTCCTTTGTATAATGCACTTGAATCGATTTACCGGTCGTACCGCCCGTTTTTCCGAGAATCGGGGCATGGACGTGCGCATGGACGTCCTCATTTTGTTGGCGTAAGATTTCTTTCGTCAAAGGGGGAATCTGTTTTAGTTCGTCAATCGATTTTAGCGGGAGCTCTAGTGCAATGGTAGAAAACAATTCCTGATAGTATGGACTATGTGTTTGGCAAAAAGAAAGGAAGTCGTTTAATCGATGCAATTGTTCTGCTCGAACGTCATGCGGTCGTCCTAACTTCTGTTTCAGTTCTTGTAAACGTTGCTGATAGGCGGGACCGTATCGTTCATGGAACAGGCGACGTCCTTGTAAAGTCGTCAACAAGTTTTGGATGAAAATCGGTGAGTGAAAGTAGATCGATTCTTTGAGCTGCATGATGTCACTCCTTCCATAGTTAGACCACCTTTTACTGATACTTTCATCTTATTTCCAGTCGCCGCCCATCTCAATTAGTTCTTCGTGAATAAACTTAGCTTTTATTTTCATGGCGATTTATTTAAATGAACTCTGATTCACGAACATCTTCTTACCGATTCTTGAACTTACAACTTTTCTTCCCTCACAAAAAATCCGATTGATGAAGAGGAGTTTCTTCATCAATCGGATTCATACGAGTGGCGTTACGATTTCGCACCTTTTTGTAGCATCTGACATCCGTATGCCCGCAATTTAATCGCTTCGAGTACGAGCGACATCTGTTGCTCATCCAATCGTTCAATCAGCTCGATGATCGTGATCGTCGTTCGTCCATTATACAATTGGACGATCAAGTGGATGATTGATTCTAACGCTGGACTCGGATAGGGTTCAGCTAGAAATTCACGATCAAAAAACTCACCGCTATCCGGAAAGAAGTAATCCGAGAACCGTTCGAGCACTTGTGGCTGTCCTGTCGCAAGGTACAGCATCGAGACCATCGCTGCATCTTCTCGTTGTTTCGGCTTTAAACGTCTCCACAACAGATCGAATCGTCGTTCATGTCCCTCTTGCATGAA
>NZ_DGYQ01000017.1:4508-7423 GCF_002396765.1 Exiguobacterium sp. UBA5002 | reverse complement strand
CATGAATTGTATCGTCTGCATGGTTGAAGCCCCCTTTGTTTTCAATCTTCATGTTGGTTCTTTTCCATATGTTACTATTCCCTATTCCATTCAACTGAATCGTCTCAACATATCCTCTTGCGATTGAACCGACTCGATTGGGGGTACATTACAACAGATATAAGAGAGGAGTTTACATCCATGCCAACGCGCTTAGCTTTAGCCGGAGCCACCGGATACATTGGTCACAATTTATTGAACGAACTAAAGAAAAAATATGACGTCATCGCCCTTTCAAGAAATGGTGACGACAAGGACAATGAGGAACGCGTCGAATGGCGATCGTGCGATCTCTTTTCTCTAGACGATACGATCGAAGGTATGAAAGGAGCGGACATCGCTGTCTACCTCGTCCATTCGATGATGCCATCTGCTAAATTGACACAAGGATCGTTCGAAAATATGGACTTATTGTTAGCCGATAACTTCGCCCGTGCCGCAAAAGAAAACGGCATCCGGCAGATCATCTACTTAAGCGGTATCATCCCTGAGGAAACAGAAGACCTATCACGTCACTTAAAGAGCCGACTTGAAGTCGAACGTGTTCTCGGTGCGTACGGAACACCCGTGACGACGATCCGGGCTGCGTTAATCGTTGGTCCTAAAGGTTCATCGTTCCCAATCTTATCGAAACTCGTCAAACGTCTACCCGTCATGGCACTCCCACGATGGACACGTAACAAGACCCATCCTGTCGCCTTACCCGACGTCATTCATGCCCTTGGTGAAAGTGTCGATCGCGATGACGTTAAAGACCGGGCCATCGATATCGGTGGTCCGGAAGCGATGACCTATAAAGAGATGATCCTTAAAACAGCCGACATCATGGGTAAACGACAACCGACGATCGATATTCCTTTATTGACCGTTAAATTATCCCGCCTTTGGGTGACACTCGTGTCCGGAGAACCAAAAGAAACCGTCTATCCACTCGTTGAAAGCATGGTCCATGAGATGGTTGCGGATCCAGAAAAAATGGTTCCCGGCATCAGTGACGGCAAAATCACATTCGAACAATCAGTCCGAGATGCGTTAAAAGAGGAGGAGGAACAAAAAGGATCTTCTTCAACGTCGTCTTCGACACCAGACGTCCTTGACGTCCGATCGGTACAACGTGTTCTTTTGCCAAAGGATCGCGATGCCGACTGGGCAGCTGACGATTATATGAACTGGTTGTCATCATTTGCCCGCCCTTTCCTATCGTCAACTGTGCAAGATCAAGTCGTTCGGATCCACATTCCGTTTTACGAACAACCGCTGCTGGAATTGACGAAGGAACCGGTTCACGATCGACACATGGCGACATACCGGATTACCGGCGGATTGTTCGCAAAAGTCGAGCAAGACAGCCGTGGTCGGATTGAATTCCGGCAAATTCCCGGTACGCAAGAATGTATCATCGCCATCCATGAATTCGTCCCTGCGCTACCGTGGATACTCTACAAGGCAACACAGGCGAATGTTCACCTGCTCGTGATGTATCTCTTCAAATTACACTTGTTGCGCCGGATTCATTCGACGGAACAAGAATCGACACGTGCGGACGAAATCGTTCCGTCGTCTTGATGCCAATCAAAACGATTCGCCTCTTCCTTGGCGGATCGTTTTTTGTCGCTTTTAGAAGGATGACGAAACGGAAAAAATCGTGATACACTGAACGGTGACTGAAAGAAAGGGGTTTCATCGCATGCGCTCATTTGAGGAACGATTATCGAACCAACTCGAGGCGACGGCTTCACTCGCCACATTGATTCAACCTTCAACGGATCAACTCCGTTTAGATAAACTAGATAAATTCGCCACAAAACTATTAAAACGAGAGTTCACGATTGCGTTTGTCGGTCACTTTTCTGCTGGGAAATCGAGCATGATCAACGCCTTGACAGGTGAATCAGTCTTACCGACGAGTCCGATTCCGACGAGTGCGAACATCGTGACACTTCAGCAAGGTGAGACGGATTCAGCAATCATACACTTTCATGAACAGCCGTCTGTTCGTCTGACAGCAACAGAGCAGGAGGAGCATCTTCAATCGCTTGGGAAAAGTGGTGATGTCCGACAAATCGATTTGACGCATGCCGCGTCCGCGCTTCCGCCTGGTCTCGTCTTGATGGATACGCCAGGCGTCGACTCGGTCGATGATGCCCACCGGGTCTCAACGGAGTCTGCCCTTCACTTGGCTGATATCTTGTTTTACGTCATGGATTACAATCATGTTCAATCCGAATTGAACTTCATGGTGACGGATGAATTACAAGCTGCCGTGCCAGAATTATATTTAATCGTCAATCAAATCGATAAACATCGTGACGATGAACTATCATTCGACGCCTTCCGTCGTTCGGTCCATGCGTCCTTCGCCGAACACGATGTCGTACCGAAAGGGATTTTCTTTACGAGCCTACGGGACCCAGCCCATCCGCATAACGATTTCACGGAAGTCGAACAACTCGTCAAACAAAGCATTCGCGACGCTCAACCGAAGTTGTTGACTTCTGCCGCTCTGACACTTGAAAGTCTTCACCAGGAGCATACACGTTATCTCACACGTCTCGTCTCAGAAACCCACGAGACGATGGCTGAGCAATTGAATGACACTGAACGACAGGATCCGGCGAAAGTCGAAACCGAATTAGCGCGTGTCTCGCAACAGTTAGAAGCACGTCAACCGGACCGCTGGGTACAGACGTTTTCGCTTCATCGGGATCAACTTTTGAAAAATGCGACATTGATGCCGTTCGAATTACGCGAGAAGATGCGCCGCTTCCTCGAGTCACGTCAGCGTGATTTCAAGGTTGGATTATTCCGTAGCGCGAAAAAAACGGAAGCAGCTCAAGCAGAGATTGCACAAGATGTGCTCCGTGCCTATCAGACAG
>NZ_DGYQ01000017.1:0-4464 GCF_002396765.1 Exiguobacterium sp. UBA5002 | reverse complement strand
AGCTTCTGAAATTTCGCTTCATTTACGTAACTTGATGAAACAATCGTTACGTGACCTTGGTCTCCTACAGGATACGCATATCGTCGCAATCGATCAGCTCTCACTTGACCCACCGCTTTCCGTACTCGAAAGTGCCTTGCCAACCGGTATTACGATTACAGGTGAATCAGTGCTCCAGTTCACGAATCGTGTCGCCGAACAGACACAAGCGTGGTTCGTCAAGGAAACGAACGCATGGCGTGAGCTTATTCGTCAAGAGTTGACGACAACTTTCCCGAAAGAGCAATCTGAGCTATTGCAGCAACAGACGTCACTACAGCATAAATGGAATAGCGTTCAAGCATGGCAACAAGCTACCGTAGCACTCGAACGATATGAGCATGGCGTTGCTAGTCCATCCGACCAACAACTCGAACAGGCTCGGACGCAAGTTTCAATCTGGGAGGAGCAATTGATTCAGCAAGAAGCGGCAATCGTCTCCTTTACCGGGTATGAATCGGTGACAGAAACTACTGCGTTTGAAATTGCGACGACGATCAGTGAGCAACAAGCCGTCCGTTATGCACCGGAAGACGTCGCTCGAATCCGTCAGCATCTGAATGGTCTTCAAGGTTTTGAAGATGCCGTCGCTTATTTGAATGACAAATTGGACCGACTGACACACCAATCGTTCACGATTGCCTTATTCGGTGCCTTCAGTGCCGGAAAATCATCGTTTTGCAATGCCTTACTCGGAGATAAGGTCCTCCCTGTCTCTCCGAATCCGACGACGGCATCAATCAACCGGATTCACCCTGTTGACGTAGCACACCCGCACGGCGTGGCAGAAGTCACGTTCAAGTCGGAAGCAGCGATGCTTGAGGACTTAAATGAAGCAATGGTCGAAACGATGACGTTCGAGTCAACGAAACAGGCATACGATACGCTCTTACCACGTACCGCGTTACTGACGGACCCGTTTTTGCGTGCTTTCTTAAAAGGATTCCCTGCCGTGCAATCCTTCATCGGTACCGTTCAGACGGTCGATCAAGATGCATTTAAACAGTATGTCGCGCAGGAAGAACGAAGCTGTTTCGTAGATGTCATCGATTTCTATTACGATAGCCCGTTAACACGTCTTGGCGTGACGCTCGTCGATACACCGGGAGCAGATTCAATCAATGCCCGTCATACTGATGTCGCTTTTGATTACATCAAGAACGCGGATGCGATCTTATTCGTCACGTACTTCAATCATGCCTTCGCCCGCGCTGACCGTGAATTCTTGATTCAACTCGGTCGTGTCAAAGACGCATTCGAACTCGATAAGATGTTCTTCCTCGTCAACGCGATTGATCTTGCTGCGTCAGATAGCGAACGTCAAGATGTCTTGAACTATGTCGCGTCGGAATTGCAACGCTTCGGGATTCGATCGCCTCGACTGTATGGAGTCTCGAGCTTACAAGGTCTCACGGAAAAGCAACAAGAGCGATCGGATTCAACTTCCGGTTTACCTGAATTCGAGGAGGCATTCCATCACTTCCTAGCGGAGGATCTGACCGGTCTCGCCAAAGTATCGTTGTCTGAGCAGACGGAAAAGACCGTACAGCGACTCGAACGATTTATCGCTGCGACTGAAGCGAATCTGTTGCGAAAAGAAGAACGGTTGGCTGAGCTGTCTGCTTTAGAACAGCAGGTCACGGATCGTTTCGAAGACAATCGCACCGCTTTGATCGAACCTGCACTCAAAGCAGAGATCCATGAGCTGTTGCACCATGTCGTACAACGCATTTATTACCGTTTCCCCGACTTTTTCAAGGAATCCTATAATCCTGTTCGTTTTGCTCAAACTGGCAAAGGAGCGGCATTACAGGATGCATTAACGGAACTGTTGACGTTCCTTCGGTTCGATTTTGAACAAGAGCTCCGGGTCACGCATTTCCGTGTCGATCAATGGCTCGAATCGGCCTTGATCCGGCGTCAACAAGAGGAGCAACAGTTGCTAGAGCAATGGAACGAATCCTTCCAACTCGCACCTGTCACGGTCTCTCGATTAAACGAAATGACGTTCGATGGTCCATTCGAAGATGCAACGCCTTATGTCGGCGTCAAACGCCACTTCCGGAATGCGAAAGCTTTCTTTGAGAAAAATGAGAAGGAGCAGTTGAAGGAGGAGCTTGCGACATTAACTAAGCAAGAAGCACTCGCGTATACTGCCACTCAAGAAGAACGCTTGCTTGCAGTCGCGTCGGCACATCTGGACACTTCTTTGACAGCCGTTTCAGAGCACCTATTACGCCAAACACTCGAGCAACTTGAGAGTGAACGCGCGACGTTACAGGCACAAGAGACGCTGACTCCTTATAAACAAGCAGCAAAGCAGATTCGCAGTCTGACGCAACACGTCACTTCATAAAATACAATCGTTCAACACAAAAGACCGGAGCGCGATGCGTTCCGGTCTTTTTTCCTCATCGCGCAGGCGTTGGCCAATACGACTGAAAATAGTGAACGATGTATTGGTGGACGTGCCGGACAACAGGACGTAATTCCGTCCCGACGAGTCGGTTCAACGAGACATCCCATAACATCGGTGGGTCGAACGGGATGATTTTAATGTCATCCGCATGATGAAACCGTAGTATCGGCTCCGGTAGGATTGAGATGACGTCAAGTTCTTGGACCATCCCAATCAACAAGTCCCATGCTCCTGACATGAAGAAGATATTCGGCTCTTGCTGCACTTTACGAAACTCCGATAGTATTTGATGATGTAACATGAATCGATCGTTCAAGATGACAAGTGGTTCATTTCCGATATCACGATACGATAACGCTTCTTTGGCTTGAAACGGGTGATTCGGACGCACGGCGACGACCTCATCTTCGATCAATCGAAAACGTTCGATACCATAGGATTCGCCCGGTTCAATCAATATGGCCAAGTCGAGTTCTTCAAGTAACAGTCGACGCTTGAGTTCAAACGCCCCCTCTTCGATGAT
Organism: Exiguobacterium sp. UBA5002; assembly: GCF_002396765.1. Lineage (NCBI taxonomy): Bacteria > Bacillati > Bacillota > Bacilli > Caryophanales > Exiguobacterium > Exiguobacterium sp. UBA5002. The sequence goes on along the minus strand of NZ_DGYQ01000017.1, from coordinate 1,483 downwards.
TTCGAGTTCGATGCCTGGATGTTCCGCCATGAACTTCGGAATCAATTGCGAAAATAAAACTGGTAATATGACGGGTGGGATGCCGAGACGGACCTTTCCTCGGACGACGTTCGAACGTTCACGCAGATGACCCATCAATGCTTGATGACGTGTCAGAACGATCTTCGCATCCTCATACAATTGACGTCCCGTTTCCGATAATCCTGTCAACCGTCCGTGCTTTCGAATGAACAGTTCTACTTGCTCCAGCTGTTCGAAGTCGCGGATCATCTGACTAAGCGCCGGTTGCGAGATTGACAAGTGCTTCGAAGCACGCGTTAAATTATAGCCTTGCTCGACGATCGTCGTAAAAAAGAGCAATTGTCGAATATCCACTTACATCCCCCCTTATTCATCAAACCAGCGATTTTTTTTGAAGAACAGAATCATTCCTAAAGCGAGGAGTCCCATTGCCCCTAACGTTACGAAATAACCATACCGGGTCGTCAGTTCTGGCATGTGTTTGAAGTTCATGCCATATATACCTGCGATGAACGTCAACGGCATGAAAATCGTCGTGAAGATCGTCAATGTCTTCATGATACTATTCATCCGGTACGAGTTGAGAGAGATGAAATTATCCCGAAACTCAGACGTCATCAATCGATTGTATTCGATCATTTCCGATAACTTCAGTAAGTGATCGTATAGATCGCGAAAGAATGCCTGTTTCTTCGGATGAATCGATAACCGCTTCGATTCGACGACACGGTACAATAAGTCCCGCATCGGCATGACCGTCCGCGAGATTCGAAGTAACCGCGCGCGTAGTTCGAAAATCTCCTCCATCAACCGACGATCGTTTCCACGCGTCCGGTAGCGTTCCTCAAGCGCAAACAATTCATCTTCCGTCGCATGAACGATCGGAAAATAACCATCGACGATCTTGTCCATGATTTTATGGACGAGGTCGACCGTTTCTTGTTTGTCGAGGCGTCGGCTACACTGTTCAAACACGATATCAATTTCTGGCGAAGATTGCTCATGGTAGCTGACGAGATGCCGGTCGCTTGCGAACAAATTGATTTCACGACTCGTCAACGTTCCTTCATCGAGCGCATGAAGGACAAAAAAGCTATGTTCTGTATAATATTCAAGCTTTGGGCGTTGCAAGTAATGAAAACAATCTTCAATCGCCAGTGGATGAAAATCAAAAACCTCAATCAATTTTTGCTTCTCTGCGTCTGTCGGTTGATCGAAATCAACGAAATAACGTTTGATGCCCGACTCCTGTATCCGACTTACATCATCGGTCAAAATGATTGTGTCATTCGCATCGATCAGTATACAACGAATCAACTTTTTCTCCCCCTTTTCCTATGTAAGCGTACTATATTTTTTCGTATGCAACAAAAAAAGGATTTCCTCGAAGAGAAATCCTTTCAGATTGTAGACAAATGAACTGACTCAAAAAATGACACACCTTTTCACGCCCTTTCCTCAG
>NZ_DGYQ01000003.1:0-8747 GCF_002396765.1 Exiguobacterium sp. UBA5002 | reverse complement strand
AACTGCATACGAGGTCTTTTCCGAAGAAGTGTTGCGCTTAATTTGACAAACCGTCATATTACTTCATAATTCATAAAAAGAGGAAGGAAACCATAATGAGAAGAAAAGAATGCATTAACGATGTTGAGCTTTTTTCAATTACAAAACTAAGTGTTCTACAAAAAGAAAAACGAAGAAACTACACATCTCAGACGATGATAGTTCCTTCGTTTCTTTTTTTAAATCAACGAATTTTATTCCATTCTTATAATCACGAACGAACATATTTAAGTGGAATTAAGTCTGCAATCCGCACTTTCGTCAACTGATCGTCGATCTTCAAGAGGACAAACGCGTCCGGTGCATAATCGGAAATCAATTCGCGACACATGCCGCACGGACTGACGACACGAATCGTTCGGTCCGTTTCATCCGAATAGGGATGTCGGACAGCGACGATCGTCTCAAAATCCGTCAATCCATCCGTGATGGCGGAACCGATCGTAATGGCTTCCGCGCACACCGTCACCCGTCCGATATACGCTTCGACATGAACACCCGTTTTCGTCGCGCCATCTTTTGTCCGCAACGCAGCTGCGACGTGATGTTTATCGTCAGCGTAACGGCTTTGAATCGTTTTGGTTGCTAGTTCGACCAGTTGCAGGTCGGCTTCAGTAATCGGATAAGCCTGCATAACGTGCTCCTTACGTGTCTTTTTTCTTATAGGTCAAACCGATGAATTGTGCTTTTTCATTGAATAGTCGACGGTAGGATAGAAAACCAACGAGGACCGATGCCATCGCCGCCGTCGTCAAGATCAGGAATAGAATCAATAGTTGATAAAGGACCGCTTCCATTGGATCCGCGCCACCGATGATCAACCCACTCATCATCCCTGGCAATTGGACGAGGCCCATCGTTTTTTGCGCTTCAATCGTTGGAATCATACTTGTCCGGATCGCGCCTTTTAAGCTCGTATCAATCGCTGTCTTCGCATCTCCACCAAGCGAAAGAATCAGTTCGATGACCTCGTCGCTTCGTTCGACCTCGTCCTTGAACTTATTAAGAAACAACAAGGACAAAATCATACAGTTCCCAATGACCATCCCGCTGACCGGAATGACTTGCTGGGCTTCAAACGGAATGATTTGTAATCCAAGCAAAATGCCCATCGTTAATGCTTCGACCGCAATCAATGTCAACAAGATGATCCACTGGATCCCGGGAATCCCGTCCCCTTTACGGATGACGTTCAGTGTCGCTGCACCGATCATCAACAGAATCATGAGTAACATGAAAATTGGACTGCCGCTTTCAAAGACGAACGTCAAAATATAACCGATGATCAAGAGTTGGACGATTGATCGAACGGTTGCGATGAGGATGTCCTTCTCTAGACCAAGCCGTAACGTCCGCGCTAAGACGAGGGGGATCAAAATGAAGATCAGCGAAGTCGCCAGTTGGAGGTAACTCATATCGATACCCCCTTCAAGAACGCTTGTGTCTCTGCTTGACCACTTGAAACGAGTTCTTTAAAAGCACCAGACTCGATCAATCGACCGTCTTTTAAAAACCAGACGTCGTCGCTGACCCGCTTGGCTTGCTCTAAGTCATGCGTAATCCAAATGATCGTCGTCTGCAACTCCTGCTGTAAATCAAGAATCAGCTTCTCAATTTCTTGTACCATCCGGTAATCGAGACTTGCCGTGATTTCGTCAAGCAACAGGACGTCCGGTCGATTAACGAGTGTTCGTGCGATTCCGAGTCGGCTCCGTTCGCCACCGGACAAATCTTTGACCGGTCGTTCAAGTTCGACGGATAGTTCGACTTGTTGTAGCAAGCGTTCCGCCTCTTCGCGTGGTAACGATTCCCCGAAGATCGATTTCGGTAAATTAATATTATCGTAGACGGTACCTGGAATCATCGGCGCGCTTTGGAACGCCATTCCGATCCGTTTGCGGACGTCGAGCAGATTCATCTGCTCGAGTGGTTCGCCTCGAAAACAAATTTCGCCGCGATCGGGAGAAATAAGTCCGTTGATGTGTTTCAATGTTGTGGATTTTCCGGCACCACTCGGTCCGACGAGCGTCGTAATGACACCTTCTCGGAACTCACCCGTTATTTCGTGTAAGATGTGTTGATAGCTGCCTTCGTGAAACGTAAGAATCGACATACTGTGTGTTCACCTAACTTTCTACAAATTTCGGGTAATGCTCCTGTAATGTTGTACCCGAAAATCCGTCACCTTAGTACGTCAAGCGACACTTCCTTACGCGTGAATGATCTCTCCGGCAAAATCATACGGTACCGTTCGACCAGCAAAGAGCGATTCTTTTGACGCTTCCGGTAAGTTGAGGTGTTTGAACGCTTCTTCACGGTCCATCCAGACGAGTCCGGAAATCTCTTCTGGAACATTCGTTTTTAACTGACCAGAAGTGATTTCTCCCGCGAAGAAGAAAAAGAGACAATGTTCCCCCGCTTGCGGGAAGAATGCTTCTGCCAGATGGACGATGTCACCTGGTATGATTGTAAATCCTGTCTCTTCCAGAACTTCACGCGTGATTGCTGTATGTAACGTTTCGTCGCGCTCGACTGTCCCACCGGGCAATGTATAGTAGTCACCATGATCTCCACGATTCTCGACCATCAATAATTGATCGCCTGCAGCATTGAATAATGTCGCATAGACGATGTTTTTACGGATATTCATGTTCGTCCCCCTATTTTCTTCTTTCCGTCTGAATGATACAAAATAACGGATCCAGTTGAATCTCACTGATGCGGTAATATTCATCATCACTATGATCAAGTAACAGACGTTTTCTGTTTTCTTCAACATATTTTAAGGATTGGATTGTTTCAATTCGTAATCGTGACAGCGTCTCCCCAGTCGGTCGGAGGACATGGAGTTCCATTTCAGTAAATGCCGGATACAGGATAAACTGAATACGCTCTTTTGAGGAGTTGTGTAACATGTATTTAGACCGCTGATAGAATGCTTCTTCCTCCGGAAACTCAAGAATCGGCTCTACTCCGAAAAAATAGAGGCTTTCTAACTCTTCTGGTATATGAATTTTCTTGTCGTCCTTCATTATATCGATGTACCTTCCTGTAAAATTATCTTCCAAGTCTCCACTTCTGATGTCAAAAAGCTCACTAATTCGCTCATCTCTCCTTCAGTCGGCAAGAAAGATACACCCGCTCTCGCATAGACGTCTTGAACCGGATGGGTTTGACTAAGCGCTAAAGATGCGATGAAATCTTTCAGCGTTTGGTCGGGATCTTTCGTGAAACGGTGATAAACCTGGAGAGCGGCGATCTGAGCAATCGCGTACTCGATGTAATAGAACGGCGTCTCAAAGAGATGGATGACACTCATCCATTCGTGGCCTTTCCAATCGGGTGTTTCCGACCAATCGATGACGTCCGTATCAAATGTTTCTCGGAGATCGGCATAATAGGCATGTCGTTCTTTTGGATCATGACCCGGGTGAGCATAGAGCCATGATTGAAAACGATCGACGATGATCGTCTCGGGTAAGAACTCAACCATGGAACGCATCTGTTCGAGTTTTGCCCGGGCAACGTCTTTTTTATCCGGAATCACCTGATGCCATTCGTTCATCGTCTACAACTCGAGCGACATGGCAGCGAACTCCCCTACTTCAAGCGGAATCGGTTGTAGTCCGTCGTACGTTTCTTTCATCGCATCATGATGGACGGCATGGCCGATCTCATGCATGAAGATGACGAGATCATCAAACGTATCGATGCGATTCATGAATAAGAACGATTGCTGTTCGACCGGTAAATACTCACAAAATCCTCCGCCAGCTTTGTTCGACCGGGCACCGATATCGAGATGATTCCTATGTCGCATTTCTTTTAATACGTCCGCAAAGTATGGATGCACGCTCTCGAGAATTGCTTGTGCCTTGTCTAAGAATGAAGTGTCAGAACCGGTCGCGTGATGATCAATCTGTGTATAGGCCGATTGCCGGACGTCCCACGGATGGAGCACCTGTTTGCCGAGAAACGTTTGTTGTTCGCGCTGAAATCGCCGTTTGACCGGTAGAAAGTCGGATTGAATGATAGTGGCGTAATGATTGACATCTTGACTCGTATAATCGACGCGTCCGAGTTCTACAAAAGCTAGTTCCTCGTATCCGATCTTACCACTTGCAGTGGTACGCGCTTGTCGTAAATCAACGAGTCGTGAAAACAACGGTTGAATGACGGATTCTTTCATGCGGAACGCTTCCTCAATCGATAAGAGCGCTTGTTTTCGAGTGGATTCATTCGCGTCAAATAAAGCAGCATGAAGATCGGAAACCGACTCTCCCGATTTTGTCAGCATCGTCGCCTCAATCCGGAGATAGTCTTGAATAAGACAAGCTTCCTCCTCTGTCGCACTTGTTGCTCTGAGTGATTGTTCAAAACGTGCTCTCGTTCGAAGTGTGACGTCATCGCGCGAGACGAGATCCATTTTTACGGAACGTCTCAACGTATCGAGCTTATCCGATAGCTGCTGACGCCCTTGTTCGTATTCAGAAGTGGTACCGAGGTCTGTAACGTCCTGGAGATACGCGATTTTTTGTTTGAGCAATGTCTCTTCCATTTGGAGAATCGAAGCGATTCGATGCGCAACATCCTTATCATTATAAAAAATATCATTTACAGGTGACTGAGATTTCATCGACGGATTTCACATCTCCTTTCAACTTATTCCAGTATACAGTTTATGCCAACGATATGATCATTTTACGAATAAATGACTATTATGTTGTCTTTTTTGACTATTATCGTTTTCAAAAAGACTATGATAAGTTACATTATATAGGAGGTGAATCCCTATATGAAATCCCGTTTAAAAGAATTACGTGCTCGCCACGGATGGAATCAGTCTGAACTGGCACGGCGCGCGAACATTTCGCGCCAGACGATCAGCTTAATCGAACGCGAAGAATTCATGCCGTCGCTACTGATCGCCGTCAAAATTTCTCGTGTGTTTGATACACCGCTAGAAGACATCTTTTATTTCGATGAGGAGGAATTAACATGAACAAGGAAGCAGGCAAGGTCATCATCGCAGCTTTACTCGGTTTCATTAGCAGTTATTTCGTCATGTTTGTCCTCAAAAATACCAATTTGTCACAGTTTGAACGATCGCTCTATCTTGATTACATATTCACTGGTCTTTTCGTTATCTTGACGATCTTGACTCTCAGTTACGTCGTACGCTATTTACAAATTCGTCAATTGACTCGACGATCCGTTTCTTCCGACGAAGAGGACGCGATTGACGATCAAGTGAATCGTTACTATGCGGACGGCATGATGATCGTGCAGTTCTCCAATCTCCTCAGTATCGGGCTCGCTTCTTTTAGCATCATTGAAAACCAGTTCGGTCTTCATTTGATACTGAGCGGATTCTTTTTCGTCATCAGTTGTATTGCCTCGATTTATTTTCTCAATCTTATGCGCCAGATCTATCCCAACCGCTATTTCCCAAAGTATTCGGAAAAGAACTATGCTGAAAAGCTATTCGCTGCCTCAGATGACGGAGAACGTCACGTCATGTTCGAAGGTCTGATTCGGTCACAGTCCCTGTTACAATTTTTATTGATGGGTATCATTGTCGTATTAGTCGTGTATTCGTATAAGACCGGTCAATCTCAGATCTTTGCAATCAGCTTATTGATTATCGCCTTGATCTGGAGCAACGCAAAATATTTTCTCCATGTACGCAATCGCTAAAAAGGAGCATTCAGTCAATCGACTGGATGCTCCTTTACATGCCTTTAAAAATCACGATGATTTTGTGATGGACATCATGCTGGTTCAGTGTATATTCCTGATCGTCGAGCGAGCGATGTTTCGATTGACTCCGCGCTGAAATGAACCAGACGACTCCACCAACGGCGAGAAAAATAGCAATAAAGATCATAGACACCCTCCTTTAGATTCCTTTTTTACTTTATTCTGGCTCATCACCATAAGGTGTGGTTGACACATAAAATCCATCGGATTTTAAATCGAACATAGAAAAAAAGCGAAAACCCCGGTATCGTAATTGTTGTCTAGACAAACCACGATTGGAGTTTTCGCCTTGTCCCAACAGTTTATCAAATTAATTCTTCCGCTTCCAGCCCTTTTTCAAATCCAGATGTCGTCCGATGAAGAACCGCACGTATTTCCTATCATTCCTGATACACATGAAATCCCTTGTCCGCTATGCGAAAAAAAGACTATCTTGCATTCGAAAAAGCGTCGTCGTTTTCGACACGGTCATGCGTGGGGAGTCGGTGCCTTGTGGATCGAACTAGATGTCCCACGTCAAAGATGCCTCTCTTGTGATTTGACGTTTGTATATGACTACGGTCTCGGACTCGTCCGTACTTCTACCGAAGTGTTCCGAAAAGGCATCACAGAACGGTGCCATGGCCGCACAATTTCAGATGTTGCGCATGAATATGAACTTCCTTATACGACTGTGGAACGGTGGTTTTATCAGTACGCTTCAGTGGATACAGTGGGACAGGCGACACACATCCTCGTCAATGAGTTCGCCACGAGAAAAGGACACCACTATGCGACGATCGTTCTTGATGCCAAGACTGGACGTCTTCTGTCTATCGTCCCGGGTCGGGACGTATCGGCGATCACGGCTGCGCTTCAAGGTGTACTGGGAGATGTTCGTTCTGTCGTCAGTGATTTTGCACCTGCGATGGCGAAGGCAACTAATCGTGTCTTCCCGAGTGCAGCGCATGTACTGGATCGTTTTCATCTCATCCAGTTCTTCACGGACGCTCTTCGCCGTCGGCGTCGATTTTTGAACGAGACGAAACGCCATCATCATATTCGCGTCATTGACCGTGCACTGGCTTGTCGCCCAGAAATGCTGGCTCCAGAAGACCGAGAGGTCGCCCGTTCTTGTATTCTAGAAGACGCCTTTACTCAGGATCTATATAGAGGACTCCAACATATCCGGTATGTGCTGAAGGCAACGTGTAACAGGCAGGCTCACCGAAGACTGACGGACTGGCTGGACCGTTACCAGTTCCATCCGTGCGGACCTCTCGCAAAAATCGCGAAAGCGATCCGGGGGCGTGAGGAAGCGATGCGTCAGACCATTGTATCAAGGCTATCGAACGGGAAAATGGAAGGAACGAACAACAAGATTAAGCTCATCAAACGTCGTGGTTATGGCTACCGAAACCTCGAACGATTCTTTTTGAGATTGCGCCTCGAGCTTGGTGGTTAAAATAGCAACCACGTGTTATGGTGATGAGCCTTTATTCTTCCAACACCCTGGTTTTTCCTTTACGATAAGATAGAAGATTCAAATATATAGGGGGCGATAGGATGTTTGGTAAAGAACCGACATGTATGCATTGTGGCAAAACGATCGAAGGAAACGAAAAAGTCTACATTCAAATGCGTTATCCAAAACATCGCGGGATGACGGAAGTCAAAGCTTACTTAAAAAGCGAAGGTCGTTTCATCTGCGAAAAATGTTTCGCTGAAAAGACAGAGTCAAAGGGGTAAGCACTTATGAACCTGAAAGAGAGTACGATTTTAGTTACAGGAATGACCGGAACGCTTGGCTCTCGTGTTGCGCGACGTTTTCTAAAAGAAGCGCGTGAAGTGCGCGGTTTGTATCGCTCTCAGGAACAAGCGGATCAATACGCTTTCAAAGGTGTCCACGCAGTCATCGGTGAACTCGGTGATCCGAATTCGCTTCTTACAGCACTTCAAGGCGTCGATCTGTTGATTCACTGTGCTGCCTATCTCGGAGATGATCCCGATTTAGCACAGGAAGCAAATGTTACAGGTGTACAATATCTCGCAGATGCTGCGACAAAAGCTCGTGTCAAGCGCATCATTCACATCTCGACGACTTCCGTGTACGGCCAAGTCGTGAGTGGACATTTTACGGAAACGTCACCGCTCCTACCGTCCGAACATGTTTACATCCATACAAAGCAGGAATCCGAACGCCTGTTACAGGAATATACACCCGATTCCGATTTAATCATCTTACGTCCAGGATCAATTTGTGCCGAGGAGCAGTCCTACTGGGGGGATCGTCAAGTCGAGCGGATTAAGGAGGCGGATGTGATTACCTGGGTGCACCCGGACGATGTCGTCCCGTGGGTCCATACGGATAATCTAGTCGAAATGATCGTCCTTGCCGCAACGAATGCGCATAATGGGGATATCTTCAATGCGATCGATGCGAATCTACCTGAGACGGATTTTCGGTTGAAGTTGATCCATGCGAGCGGCACGCCATACCGAACACCGAAGCGTTCGGCGGAACGCGCTACTTTCTCGAACGAACGAATCAAACAACTCGGATACGTTCCACTCCGAACACCGCAAGAGACGATTGAACAGTTGATTCAATCCTTTACAGTAAAATCATGATTTCGCAAGCAATTATATTAGTAAACGGACACGTATTGCTGGTACGACAGTATGTAGCGCGAGGAGAAAACGTTTGGAATTTTCCTGGCGGACAAATCGAGCCTGGTAATTCACCCCAACAAGCGTGATGTGCTCCAAGAAAAAGGGGCTGACTCAAAAGTCAGTCTCTCCAAAGATAAGGGTGGCAGATTCATGATCTGCCACCCTTATCTCGTAAAAAAAGAATGACGCGTCACACGCCACTCACAGGAAAAAGCGCATTTATGCGCTGTCAGAGACAAACAAGCCCGTTTTCCTGCTTAAATAAAGCAGGAAAACGGGCTTGTGTCTCGCCTGAG
>NZ_DGYQ01000046.1:5108-53605 GCF_002396765.1 Exiguobacterium sp. UBA5002 | reverse complement strand
CTTGACAGGGAGCAGTTCAAACCGACCATGACCTTAACGGAATGGTCGGTTTTTTTAAATGACGGACTCCCCTTCAGACAGTCGTTCTAATTCCGCAAGAAGTATGTGTTTTTCATTAAAAGGAATCGTTTTTGTACCGATTCGTTCTACCTCATCATGACCTTTCCCGACGATGACGATGCGTTTTCCTTCGTGCGCCAGATGCGCTGCTTGTACGAGCGCTTCGTGACGGGATGTATGACAACCTACTAAATGTTCACGTGGAATATCAACGATTAGCTCTTCGATGATTCGATCCGGATCCTCTGTCCTCGCATCATGGACCGTTGCGATGATGTGTTCACAATATTTACTTGCAATCCGCCCCATTTCCGCTCGTTTCGTTCGATCACGCTCTCCAGCTGCACTTAAAACGACCGATAGCGATTCTCCGGAAAAAGTGAGTGCCTGTAAACATTTTTCTAGACCATCCGGTGTATGGGCATAATCGATATAAATCTCACAAGGTGCCCAGTCCAGTCGTTCAAGTCGTCCTTTCGGCAATTCCAGTTCTGGAATGTGACGAATCAAAGCATAGAGATTGGCATCACCTGCCCGCAATAATCCCATCGCCGCCGCTAAATTCGCCGCATTGAATTCACCTAGTAAAGCTGTCGGCACACGCGTTGTCGTCTCGTCGATCCGCACATTGACGGTGTCCGTCAACCATTCGACCGCGATTTGTGACGTCCGGTGTGGTTGTGTCGTATACCAGATGACGGGTTGTAAAGGCGCAGCTTCTCGCATGACGCGGCTCCAACCATCTTCTCGATTCAAGACGATGGTCCGACCATTTGACGCAGCGACTTGTTGAAATAACAACGCTTTCGTCTTGGCGTAATCCTCCATTGAATGGTGATAATCCAGATGATCATGCGTCAGGTTCGTAAATGCTGCCGAGTGGAAAGACACTCCTTCGACTCGACCTTCAGCTAATGCATGAGAAGACACTTCAATGATGCAATCCGTCACGCCTTTTTCAACCATTTCATACAACAGTCGATGTAAGATGATCGCTTCAGGCGTCGTATTCGGTGTCTCAATGAGTTCCTCATCAATTCGTGCACCGACCGTGCTAATCATGCCGGCTTTTATGCCTGTTGCACGAAAGAGATCATACGCCAATTTTGTCGTCGTCGTTTTTCCGTTCGTTCCCGTTACACCATAGACACGCATTTTTTGACTCGGATGATCATAAAAAAAGTCTGCTACCTTCCCGGCAGCTGCCTTTGTATTTTCGATGAGAATAACAGGAATCGTTACATCACTTAATGCTTCTTCCGCTAAAATCGCAACTGCTCCATTACGTTCCGCTTCTCTAGCATATCGATGACCATCTACCGTGTAGCCGCGAACACAAATAAACAGACTTCCTGGTATTACGTTTCGTGAGTCTGTCTCAATACTCGTAACTATCGGATTTGAATCTGTTCGTAAGTTAAAAAGTGATACTAATGATGCTAAGGATTTCGAACAGGGCTTCATGATGTTTGCTTCCCTTCCTTGTCTCAAGATTTGCTTTATTTGGTCTAATATAAATGACTCGATGTATCAATTGTTTATCTTCAGCTAAACTTCAGATGAATATGTTACAACTAACAATGAGGTGAATGATATGACACATATTTTGATCGCAGAAGATGAATACGATATCAGGGAACTACTAACAGAATTATTGAACTCCAATGGATACATTGTATCTAGCGCGGCAAACGGCATGGAAGCCTTACAACTTTACCGATCGGGCTCTTTCGATTTAATCATCTTAGATATCATGATGCCTTTCTTCGATGGTTTTGAGGTTGCACGCGACATTCGTAAAGAATCACAAACGCCGATTATTTTTTTAACCGCTTTGCAAGATGAGGAAAACCAGGTGAAAGGATTTGATCTCGGAATCGATGATTACATCGCAAAACCATTTTCCCTTCGCATCTTACTTAGACGGATCGAAGCCGTTATCAGGCGCATTCAATCGAATGAAGCAGAATCACTCTCATTTCGAGAGATTACCCTTTTTCCATCAAGCTATAACGTATACGTTTCTGGAAATCCGACGACATTAACACTTAAGGAATTTCAAATTCTTCATTTATTACTCGAACATCCCGGCCGTGTACTCGAACGAGAACAGCTGATTCAGCAACTTTGGGGGTTTGATGCCCTTGGCGATACACGATTCTTGGATACACATATTAAAAACCTACGAAAAAAAATAAACGTACCTTATATTCAAACAGTAAAAGGAGTTGGCTATAAGCTTGAAGCACCTAGCTAAACGTCAAGGAATCACTGCTAAACTATTTTTTTTAACGATGAGCTTACTCATCGTCGCTGTCCTCTCGACGGTTGGTTTTCTATATGCCTCGTTGCCTTCGTACTATCAGTCCTATCGAGAAGAACAATTTCACTCGACGATGGCATCTATTAAACTAAAAAGTAAAGATCGTTCAATCGAAGAACTCATCCCATTGCTTGATCAACTGACAGACAAAGGGATTCGTTTTTCACTGTGGACGGAGGACGATCAACTCTTATATGCACCCGATTTTGGTCGCGGACCGATTCGTCGCACTACCGATAACTCTCCTACCGGAACGATCCAAGCCTCCCTTCCACTTCAACTGAACAGTCAAACGGTTACTCTCGATGCGGATCAAATGATTCAACCGATTGATGAAGTGAAAGCCGTCTTGTTGAAACTAGCTCCTTATATCGTTTTTCCGCTTCTATTATTAGCCGGTCTTGCTGCCTATCTTTATTCACGTACTATTTCTCGACCGCTGATCTCCATCAATCAAGCGACGAAGGAGTTAGCGAATTTAAACTTTGCTGTCCGAACCCATCATCACTCAACGGATGAACTGGGTGATCTATCAAGAAATATCAATCAACTCGCCACCACACTCGAGGCGACGATGGATTCTTTACAAGCCTCCAATGAACGCCTTCGTCTTGAAGCGGAAAAAGATCGAATACGTGATGCAGAACGAAGACAGCTATTCCTCGCTATCTCACATGAGTTAAAAACACCTGTTACGATCATCAAGGGTCAAGTCGAAGGGATGCTCTTGAATCTCGGAGTCTACCGAGACCGTGATTACTATTTGGAGCGTGCTAGTCAGGTGATTGAAAATATGGAACGTCTAATTGCATCGTTGCTCGAAGTCGCCCGTGTCGAACAAATGGCACTTCATTTCGAGGAAACGAATCTTCGTCTGTTACTCGAACAACAACTCGATCAATTCGGACAACTTATTCATGATCAGCAATTACGTGTGATCTCACCTAAAGGAGACTGGAACGTTAACACGGATCGTCACTTGTTGGAGCGCGCTTTTCATAACGTATTAATGAATGCCATATCGTATACGGCTCCGGGTGGAACGATTCTAATCGAGACGACCGGAAAACAAAATGGTGTGGTGCTAACGATTACGAACTCACCGACTATTCAAGATTCAAGTGATACTGCCGCTTGGTTCCACCCCCTTACACGCGCCGAACAATCGCGAAATCGAATTCATGGCGGTAGTGGTCTCGGACTATATTTGGTACACCAAATCATGGATCGATTAGATTTAAAGACTACTTTGACTGGAACACCTGATCAGGTACGATTCACGACGTTTTTTGAAACTACTTCTTGATTTCTACTTGCCAAAGAAGTAAAGAATCCGCTATACTCCTTTAAGTTAACTAGTTAACTTAAAGGAGGTTTTTTTATGTCATCTCAACAAGAAGATATTCTCGGACAACTGTCAAAAGTCGCTCGACTCGTCAAACGAGACATCGATGCCACCCTCGCTCAATATTCGTTACACACTGGACAATGGGCACTCTTGAAGGCCGTGTCTTTACTTGAACCAGTCTCACAGGTCACCCTGTCGAAATATTTAGTCATCGAAAAGCCAGCCGTCACAAAAACAGTCGCTCGATTAGAAGAATTAGGATTCATCTTTCGTCAGAACGCAGGACGTCATCGCCTGGTCGAATTGACTTCACAGGCACGCGACTTATTTCAGACGATTGATGCATCCGTCCAACAAGCACATCGTATATTTTTGGATGAATTATCGCCAGAAGACCAGTCTTCCTTAGAGCGCCTGATGACTCAGCTACTTCTTACCCATCGCCCGGTCGAACAGGAGGAATCATCGTGAATCGTTTATTTCACCGGCATTACGTGACGACATTACTCGTCAATCTCTTATTATTCATAACGTTTTACTTATTAAATGCATCCCTGCCTCTACTCGCCGCCCAAAAATTCGAGGTTTCACAAGGATCACTCGGATGGGTCGTGACGGCATTCGTACTCGCAACGGTCTGTTCACGTCCGTTGATTGGTCATTGGCTCGATCGGTACGAACTGAAACGGATGTTACTATTATCTGCTAGTCTGTTTACTCTCTTTAGCTGTCTCTACTTGATCATTCTGCCGATTGAATCATTCAGTTTATTGCTCACCATTCGTGTGTTACATGGGTTTAGTTTCGGTATGATCTCTTCTTCACTGAGTTTAAGTGTCACGACGTTGATTCCTAAACAACGTCAGGGTGAAGGAATGGGTTACTTCGTCCTCTCAATGAATCTCGCTTCCGTCCTAGGTCCTGTCATCGGATTGACGTTGATTGCTCATGATGTCATGGTCTGGTATTTCATGACAGTTGCTCTACTCGCCATCTGTTCATTTCTTTTCATGATCCGTTTACCATTGACGAGCAGTCATATTCCGCAAACGTCACCATTTCGGCTCCGTCAATCGCTTTTCTTAGACAGTCCCGTCTTGTTGCTAGCTACAAGCTTTGCGGGAATTGCGATTTCCAGTACGTCTGCATTCATCTCCTTGTATGCCGACTCCATTCACCATGTGACGTATGCCTCTTATTTTT
Source organism: Exiguobacterium sp. UBA5002 (assembly GCF_002396765.1). Classification (NCBI taxonomy): domain Bacteria; kingdom Bacillati; phylum Bacillota; class Bacilli; order Caryophanales; genus Exiguobacterium; species Exiguobacterium sp. UBA5002. The sequence goes on along the minus strand of NZ_DGYQ01000046.1, from coordinate 48,671 downwards.
ACGGACTGGCTGCGCTCGGTATGGTCGCCATTCGTCCGCTAGCCGGAAAACGGTTCGACCGAAAAGGACCAGCTTCCGTGCTTATTCCATCCTATGGTCTGTATGCGGTCGGATTTCTAGTACTTGGATTCTTTCCAACGCTTTATGGCTTGTTGTTCGCTGCCCTCATCATTGGCATCGGCTCCGCCTCCATCTTCCCAGGATTGCAGACAGTCATGCTGACGTATGCAGCTCCTGAACAAAAAGGCAAAGCCATCTCTACATTTTTCCTCGCCTATGATAGTGGCTTTGGCATCGGTGCTTTCCTGCTATCGGGCATTGCGGCTAAGACTGGATACTCGAATATGTTTTTGATCTGCAGTCTCGTTGTCGTCAGCAGCGGACTCTTGTATGTGTATTCGAGACGTTCCTCCGCTACAGCAACCAATCAGGACATCGCCTCATAAGTAAAGAAGGGACTTCTCAACGATTGATGAGAGTCCCTTCTTTTAATACATTCATTCATTTTTTCAACGAGCCGGTATGGTCTGTCCTTCAACGATAGGTTTCTTTTCGACGAACCGTTGTTTTTTCAGTTCAATGATTTGATCAGCAGCACGTGCGACTTCTGCTGAGTGTGTCACTGCGATGATGCAACGATTGGCATCATGCGCTAGCTGTTGAAACAAACGGATGATTTCCGTAGCTGTTTTTTCATCGAGTGCCCCTGTCGGTTCATCCGCTAATATGATCGGCGCTTCTGTCGCTAGAGCGCGCGCGATGGCAACCCGTTGTTGCTGACCACCACTCAACTGTAATACGTTCTTTTTCGAATGTATTTCATCAATTCCGACCTGTTCCAGTAACTCAAGAGCTCGTTTCTTCTTCTCCTTAACCCGTCGTCCACTCAACTCAAGTGCGACAATGACATTATCAATAGCATTCATATAAGTTAATAAATTAAAGGATTGGAAGACAGTCGCTGCATGACGCGATCGATACGTCGTCAGTCCGATTTTTCGCAATTCACGTCCTTCATACTGTATTTGTCCTTCCGTTGGTGAGTCTAGTCCACTGAGTAAACTTAACGCAGTCGTTTTACCGGAACCTGATTCTCCAAGAATTGCATAAAATCTTCCCGCCTCGAACTGCATCGATACCTCATTTAAGATTCGTTGTTGCTTTCCTGCTGATGTATACGCATACGACACCTTCGTCATTTCTAAAGTCGTCATCTGATTAATCCTCCCGCAATAAGATTTCTTTTGGATTCATTCGTAATAAGATAAGTGACGGTAATAAAACGGATAAAAAGACAATCAGACTACCGATTTGAACGACTTGTGCTAGTGTCGACCAGTCAATTTTCGTCGTCATCTCTGTAATTTGAGGAATACTAGCGAGGAGTTGTTGTCCTTGACCACCCGGACCTCCACCTGGACCTCCAAATCCATCCGTCGTAGCCGAACTTGCCGCTTCTGTCACTTCTCGGTTTAATAATTGATCGGTCATGAATTGTGATGTCATTCCTCCCGTCGCATACGTTATGAGAAACGCAACTGCCGCAATCGCAAATGTTTCAACTAATAATTGACTCATCAGCTTCGATCGTTTTTCACCCATTGCCATCAAAATCCCCATCTCTTTCCGGCGTTCACGTACAGATAACAAAATCAAAAGTGCCAGAATCAAACCACCTGCGATACTAACGAGATAGACGACTGATTTTGAGAAGGAAGCAACTTGTTCAATTGGTCCGACCATTTTTTGGTAAGCCGCATCATTCGCATCCAACGTGAACGTATCCCAGTCCACTGATGAAACCGATTTTGCTTTTTGTTTGAACGCCTCGACTTCAGACGGATCCTTTAAAGAGTAGACAACACTTGACGCACTCACTGTCCCATCCTCGGTAACAAAGTCGGCAAGCGTCTCATTTGAAACATACATTTGATTCATCGGATCCATGAACCCCGCAGCACGGAAACTTGCGTCTGAACTCGCATCTGTCGATGAAGAAAGCCCGATGATCGTCAGTTTTTGTGTTTGATTCGTCGTCGTCGATTTCAGTTTGAATGTATCTCCTACTTTAAGATCGTTTTCAGTTGCTAGATTTTCATCGATGACAACACTATTTTCTTTCGCATCAGACGTCAATGCTACGCCATCAACAATTTTTAATGTTCCATTCGAAAACGAATCAAGTAACTCCATATTCGTCACACCGTTCAACGAGAAGTCGGGCGTCGTCATTCCCTCTGGCATTTCACCGCCTGGTCCACCATCCGGTCCACCACCTGTATTCGTCGACTCACTTTCGATCGGTTCAATATCACTCGCAGTCGCGGTCGCTTGCGAAAGATAATTAGTCGACTTGACTGCATCTAGTTGTTCGATCGCTTCAACTTCTTTCATCGAAATCTTAACTTCTTCTGGTCTTCCTCGTTCTCCAGAAGCTTGTCGCTCCTGCATTTGTTTTTGTCGGTCGACTTGTAACGTCACGGTAGCTCCCAGTTCTTTTCTTGCTTCATCTCCAGCTGATTTTGCAGCATTCTGAATCGCGAATCCTGATAGAACCAGCGATCCAATTACCGTTAAAATAATCAACATGATCATCGTCTTGCCCTTTCGAGCGATGATACTCTTCCCAGCCCGTTTCAAAAAATTCATATGTCCTGTTCCTCCTTTTATCGTCTGCATTCATCGTATGAAACGAATCTGTAGCTCGACTGTAGTTCAACTGTATATTGAACGAAGAAACGCTATGAAACAAAAAAATGCAGTTCTTTTCAGTTAAGAAAAGAACTGCATTTTACTTTTAATCTGAAAATAGGTAACCGTGGAATCTTTACCATGATCCATGTCCCATTCCATTATCTAATTATGCGCGAAGTTCCGCATTGAATGTTTCTTTCACTGCATCTACGACTCGTTGTTGCGCTGTCGTGATTTCTTCATCGACTAACGTCCGTTCCTTGTTTTGATAACGGAGGGAGAAAGCGAATGATTTTTCATTCTCTCCGACGTTCTCACCCGTATAGACATCGAACAATTCGATCGTCTGTAAAAGTGGACCGGCTGCTTCCGTCATGACATCGATGATGGATTGCGCCGTCACTGATCGCTCGACGACGATTGCTAAGTCACGTGTCATCGATGGGAAACGTGAGATTTCCGAGTAGACCTGTTCCTCTTTCGAACGCAGTGCCATCGCCTCTAATTCGAAGACGTACACTTCTTTTAGACCATACTGTTCTTTTGACAGACCAGGATGCACTTGACCGACGAATCCAATTGCTTCTCCGTCAAGCAGAACGCGCGCCGTCCGTCCTGGGTGCATCGATGGAATGCTCGCTGCTTCGAACGTCAACGTGACACCAGACGCAGATGCGAGTGTCTCGACGATTCCTTTCATGACGAAGAAATCTGTTTTGACAAGTGTGCCATGGGCCCGGTGTTGTTCTGAGACACCGACTGCGACGCCGCCGATCATTTCTTGTTCGATCGGAAGTGTCTCAAGTGACGCATCCCGTTGCAGATAAACACTGCCGAGTTCATAAAACGCAACATCGGCATGCTGTCGTGCGACGTTATGTTGCGCGACTTCAAGGAGTCCCGGAATGAGTGACGTCCGCAGTGTCGAACGTGCTTCACTGATTGGCATCGCCAATTTGACCGGATGCAAATCTTCCCGTTCATTGAATTGCATCGCACGTTGTTCGCTCGTCAATGAATACGTGATGGCTTGCGAAAGACCTGCTCCCTGCAATGTCCGGCGTAAATGACGACGGTGAATGTTCCGTTTTGGTAAGAAACCACGGCTCGCTTCAGACGGTAAGCTTGAAGTCAGTGCATCATATCCATAGAGACGAGCGACTTCTTCCGCTAAATCAGCTGGAATTTTCAAGTCTTGGCGGCGAGTCGGTACGCTGACTGTCAAGGCATCCCCCGATAATTCAACACCGAGACCAAGACGTTCGAGTAACGTTTGCATGACCGTTCCTTCAATCTCCATACCAAGACGGTGATTGATGTACGAGACACTCGCTTCAATCAAGTGATCGTCAAGCTCGAGCGTTCCTGCTTGAGCGACACCAGCCTGAACCGCTCCACCCGAGAGTTCAGCAATCAAAGTTGCAGCACGATCGAGTGCTAACAAGACACGACGTGGATCGACGCCCTTTTCGAAACGAGCACTCGAGTCCGAGCGAAGTCCAAGAACACGGCTCGTCTTCCGGACGGAAATCGGTGCGAAGTAAGCTGATTCTAAAATGATCGATGTCGTGTTTTCATCGACCTCGGTATTCGCTCCACCCATGACACCAGCAAGCGCGACCGGGTGTTCACCGTCAGTGATGACCAGCATCGAAGAATCGAGCGTCCGCTCTACTTCGTCGAGCGTCGTGAACGACTCTCCTGCGTGCGCTTGACGCACGACGATCCGTTTTCCGAGTTTTTCAGCATCAAATGAATGAAGCGGTTGACCTGTCTCAAGTAAGACGAAGTTCGTAACGTCGACGACGTTGTTGATCGGACGAATGCCGTTCGCAATCAAGCGGTTTTTTAACCAAGTCGGTGACTCTTGAATCGTCACGCCTTGAATTTCTCGTGCCGCGTAGAACCGGCAGTCCTCTGAATCAAGCGTCACGTCGACTGCCATCGCAGTTTCTGCTTCGTTGACTTCAACGACCGGGAAAGTCGGTGTCGTATCGTAAAGCGCCGCCACTTCGTATGCGACACCATACATGCTGAGGCAGTCCGAACGGTTCGGCGTTAATCCAAGCTCGAGGATTTCATCACGTAGACCGAGTAACTCCAAAACGTCTTGTCCTGGTGTGACTGGTTCACGGAACGTATGGATTCCGTCCTGCTCATCTTCTCGGATATATTTCTTTTCGAATCCGAGTTCTTCGAGTGAACAGATCATCCCTTCCGAGACGACACCGCGCAATTTGGCACGTTTGATTTTAATACCTGGCAGGCGAGCTCCGACGCGCGCGACGATGACATCTTGTCCGGCTTCGACGTTCGGTGCACCACATACGATTTGGACCGGTTCGTCTTGTCCGATATCGACCGTCGTGACGTTCAATTTATCTGCTTCTGGGTGTTTTTCTTTCGTTAACACACGTCCGACAACGATGTTGTTTAACGCTTCATCCCGGACATCAACGCCTTCGACTTCAATTCCGCTCTTTGTAATCAAATCAGCCAAATCTTGTCCTGATGTGTGACTGACATCCACATATTCGTTCAACCATTGTTTTGAGACTAACATCTGCGTTCCCCCTTAAAACTGTTCGCTGAAGCGAACGTCATTCGTATAGAAGTGGCGAATATCATCGACACCGTATTTCAACATGGCAATCCGTTCGATACCCATTCCGAATGCGAAACCTGACATTTTCGTGCTATCATATTCGGCCATTTCGAGAACGTGAGGATGAACCATTCCAGCGCCCAGAATTTCAATCCATCCCGTCTGTTTACAGATGTTGCATCCTTTACCGCCACATTTGAAGCACGAGACGTCGACTTCGACGGACGGCTCCGTGAACGGGAAGAAACTTGGGCGTAAGCGGACTTCACGTGCTTCACCGAACATCTGCTTCGCGAAGGCTTCAAGCGTTCCTTTTAAGTCTGCCATCGAAATCGATTCTCCGACGACGAGTCCTTCGACTTGCATGAATTGGTGCGAATGCGTCGCATCATCTTCGTCTCGACGATAGACTTTACCTGGGCAGAGAATGCGGATCGGTTCACCTTTAGAAGCGAGCATCGTCCGTGCTTGGACCGGTGATGTATGCGTTCGCATCAAAATTTCTTCCGTAATATAGAACGAGTCTTGCATATCACGTGCCGGGTGATCCTTCGGTAAATTTAACATCTCGAAGTTGAAAAGATCTTGCTCGACTTCTGGACCTTCGGCAATCGTATAACCGAGTCCGACGAAGATGTCTTCGATCTCATCCGTCACCTGTTGCAAGAGATGCGCATGACCGACCTTTTTCGGACGTCCTGGTAACGTGACGTCAATTGCTTCCGCTGCCAGTTTCGCATCCATTTCTTGTTGTTTGACAGCTGTCAGACGTTGTTCCAATTGCTCTTGGATCGCTTGACGAACTGTATTTGCGATCTCACCGACGACTGGTCGTTCTTCCGCTGATAACTTTCCCATTCCTCGTAATACTTCTGTGATTGGTCCCTTTTTCCCGAGATACTTGACTCGGACATCATTGAGATCTTTTTGTGTTGTTGCCTGATCGACTAATGTCAACGCTTCATCGCGTAATGCTTCTAATTGCTCGCGCATCTTTCCCACTCCTTTAGTTGAAGATATAAAAAAACGTCCCTCCGGCAAATGCCGAAGGGACGATGTAAACACCGTGGTACCACCCTTGTTTGACTTTTCAATCGAAAAGTCCTCCAATTGCGCGATAACGGGCGCATCCCGTCACGATCTCTCGTGCGACTCCGGAGTGAATTCGGTTAGCAGATTCACGAAGCAGTTTTCAGTCTACGACCGCTTCTCCCTGATTGAATCGTTCCCTAACGTACTCTGTTCCATCAACGTCCATGATGTATTCCTGATGTTCACTTTAGCATGAACGCTTGCCGGTTTCAATCCACGCTTGCAAAATGATAGAGCAAAATGCCAGCCGCTACTGCCGCATTCAATGACTCCGCTTTACCACGAATCGGGATGTAAGCACGCTCATCACAGTACGAGAGCAACTCTGGCGCAACGCCTTGTGCTTCATTCCCGATGATTAAACCGAGTGCATCCATCGGTGCGATCCCTTGATAAGACGTCGCCCCTTCTAACGCCGTGCCGATTACCGCAATTCCTTGTTCGTGCAAGGCATTGACTGCCTCTTCAAGCGGCATGGAGATAACCGGTAGGTGGAACAGCGATCCTTGCGTCGCACGGATGACTTTTCCGTTATAGACGTCAACTGTTCCTGGTCCGACGACGACCCCATCGAATCCAGCTGCGTCTGCTGTCCGAATCATCGTCCCGACGTTCCCTGGATCTTGCAGACGATCGAGGAGCAGATAGCGTCCTCGCTCTAATTGTGCCGAAGCTTGTTTCATCTCACAGACAGCGAAGATGCCTTGCGACGTTTCCGTCTCAGCCAGTACTTTGATGACGGCTTCATCGATCGTAAAGACATCGGCATTTCGTTTCCAAGAACCGGGTACTTGGTACGATTCACGCACGATCAATTCCTTGACGATTCCGGCGCGAACAGCTTCTTCAATCAGATGTTCTCCTTCAATCAAGAAACGGTTCGTCTGCAGACGTCCTTTTTTCGTTAAGAGTTTTTTCCATTGTTTAACGATTTCGTTCTTTGCTGATACGATGTGCTTCATTGTTTTATTACCCCTCGTAGATCGCTTGGACAGTCTCCGCATCTAAACGTTTTGTCACAGCAACGACTAGATCGACGGCTGCTTCGAAATCGGCTTTATGCATGATTGAGACATTCGTATGCAAGTAACGGATCGGTACAGTCAATGCAAGTGATGGAACACCTGTATTCGATAAGTGGAACTTCGCTGCATCCGTTCCGCCACCTGGTGTTAAGTCCAGTTGATACTTGATATTTTCTTCTGTTGCGACTTTCGTCACGAAATCGATCAATCCACGATGTGCGATCATCGACGCATCGAACATGATGACTTGAACGCCTTCACCTAATTTCGACAATGCCTCACGATCGGTCATTCCTGGTGTATCACCCGGGATACCTGTATCGACAGCAAAGGCGATTGATGGTTTAAGCAGGTGTGCGACAGTTTGAGCCCCACGTAATCCGACTTCTTCCTGAACAGTCGCTCCTGCGAAAATCGTGTTCGGATGTCCGTCTGCTTTTAAGCGTTTGATTGCTTCGATTGCGATGGCACAACCAATCCGGTTGTCCCACGCTTTTGCCATCAAGAAGTTCTCATTTTTCATCACAGTAAATTCGCAATGTGGAACGACCGTATCACCCGGACGAATTCCCCAACCATCGACTTCTTCTTTTGATGAAGCACCGATATCGATGAACATGTCTTTAATGTCGACCGGCTTATTGCGCGCTTCCGGTGGTAAAACATGAGGTGGTTTTGCACCGATTACACCTGGAATGACTTCACCAGATGACGTCACAATATTCATACGCTGTGCCAAGAGGACCTGTCCCCACCAACCGCCGAGTGGTTGGAAACGAAGGAATCCTTTTTCATCAATCTTCGTGACCATGAATCCGACTTCATCCATGTGACCCGCAATCAATACACGTGGTGCATCTTCGCCTGCGCCTTTATGTTCAGCAAAGAGACTACCGAGACCATCCTGGTGGAATGCTTCTGCATGAGGTTCTAGATATTCACGCATGAGGCTCCGGACTTCTTTTTCGTTTCCCGGTACACCTGTTGCGTCCGTGAGACGTTTTAGCATATGTAATTGTTCATTCATCTGATTTCCTCCTTAGTAACCGTTGTCTTGTCGCACATGGTTTGCTTCATTTTTAGAAATATAAGCCTTGAAAATCATATCCTGTGTAAAGCCTAGTGTAGCACCTAATGCAAGGTATGCACCAATTAGAACATCATAACTTTGTTCCGTCCGCGAAATCGCAAAGACGTTCGTTTTGTTATAGACGTCTAAAAAAGCATCTGTTGCTGTCAAATAGAAGTCACCTTCTGTAAAATGACTCTTCTTGTACTCAAGCGCTAGACCTAGTGAGAGTAGAAAATGGACGCCATCGACATATTCCTCAAGAATTGTGACTTGAGCGGATGGTCCCTTCTTCGACCAGAACTTAAAGCAACGTGTCTCGTTCGCAAGTTCACCGAGTTCGACCAATAAGGCAAGCAGACGCTCGTCGAATTGATTGCCTGTCAATTGATGTTCTGACTGAATCCGTTTATCCAACTGTTCTTGCATCTCAAAAAGTGTCAACCAATCCATCTTTAATTCTCCTTCTATCTAAAAAAATCATATGACCGTCTCATCGACGTGCCTTCTTATTTTATCATTAAATCGAAAAAAACGTCGGAGAATTAAATTCCCCGACGAATTGTAGAACTTAAGCGTTCAATTTTGCTTTTGCTGTGTCAGCAAGTGAAGCAAATGCAGTTGCATCTGTAACTGCGAGGTCAGCGAGCATCTTACGGTTAACGTCGATACCTGCTAATTTAAGACCATGCATCATGCGGCTGTAAGAAAGACCGTTGATACGTGCTGCCGCATTGATCCGAGTGATCCAGAGGCGACGGAAGTCACGTTTCTTTTGACGACGGTCACGGTAAGCGTACATGAGAGATTTCATGACTTGCTGTTTCGCAACCTTGAAGAGTGTATGTTTCGAGCCGTAGTAGCCCTTAGCTAATTTGAGTTGTTTTTTACGACGTTGACGAGTCGTATATCCGCCTTTTACGCGTGGCATATAAATTCCCTCCTAAATCTGTATACGATTGGATAAATTACTTCGCGATCATGTGACGGATGCGTTTGAAGTCACCCGTAGATACCATGCTAGCTTTACGTAATTTACGTTTCGCTTTTGTTGATTTGTTACCGAACAAGTGGCTTGTGTAAGCACGACCACGTTTCAATTTGCCAGAAGCAGTACGTTTGAAACGTTTAGAAGCACCGCGGTGCGATTTCATTTTAGGCATGAGAGATTCCCTCCTACTTCGATTCGATTAGTCTTCTTTCTTAGGAGCAAGCACGAGGAACATGCTGCGTCCTTCCATCTTCGGTCTCTGTTCCACAACACCGAACTCACTTAAATCCGTTGCGAGGCGTTCGAGAACGCGTCTACCGATTTCCGAGTGAGTGATGGCACGACCGCGGAAACGAATACTCGCTTTCACTTTGTTACCATTCTCCAAGAATTTCTTCGCATTACGGAATTTCGTTTGGAAGTCGTTCTCCTCGATCGTCGGGCTAAGACGAACTTCTTTCATCTGAATCACTTTCTGATTCTTCCGAGTTTCTTTGTCCTTCTTTTGCATCTCGAAACGGTATTTACCGTAGTCCATGATCTTACAAACTGGCGGTGTCGCTTGTGGAGCGACCATGACGAGGTCAAGTTCCGCTTCCTCTGCGAGACGTAGCGCTTCGTTGCGTGATTGGACACCTAGTTGAGCACCATCCGCTCCGATAAGACGAACTTCCCGGGCACGGATGCTTTCATTGATTAACAGATCTTTGCTAATGGTTAGCACCTCCATCGTGCATTGCACGAAAAATGAATGATAGAAAACGCTATAAAAAAGCGTCGGCAGTTTTTCCCGCCCACACTCATAAGGAACGCCAAGGCACAGCATTTGCTATACATTGCGTATCTTCATGATGAACCAGTACGAGTTATCATACATGGTGAGAAGCGGGATGCTTCTGCTTTGTTGTCATTTCACTTTGCTATCATAGCACTTGTTTTCCCGTGATGTCAAGCCGCTTTCTATGTTCTTACAGAACGTTGCTCACATACTTGATTATAATAGCAATCCTTTGAGCGATAAGCAAGAAGTTTCTAACCTGTTTTTCACGGGTACATTTATAACATGAAAAAAGCTTCAGAACATTCGCAAGCAAAACTCTTTATTTAGAATGATTATTGTTTTATAATTAATTTAATCTTACATAAAGGGGAGAATAAAAGATGACTGAAAAACGATTAACGACCAATCAAGGTGTACCAATCGGAGACAACCAGAATTCACGTACGGCTGGACGTCGCGGACCAACTTTATTAGAAGACTATCAATTAATTGAAAAGATGGCCCATTTCGATCGGGAACGTGTACCTGAGCGCGTCGTACATGCTCGTGGCTTTGGTGCTCACGGTGTCTTCACTGTCAAAAATTCGATGAAAAAGTACACGAAAGCTGCGTTTTTACAAGAAGAAGGGACAGAAGTTCCTGTTTTCGCCCGCTTCTCGACTGTTATTCACGGCACGCATTCTCCAGAGACGCTCCGCGATCCACGTGGATTCTCTGTCAAGTTCTATACAGAAGAAGGAAACTGGGATTTCGTCGGGAACAACCTTCCTGTCTTCTTCATTCGTGACGCCATGAAATTCCCGGATATGGTCCATTCTCTCAAACCAGATCCACGCACGAATATTCAAGATCCTGACCGTTACTGGGACTTCATGACACTTCGTCCGGAATCGACGAACATGCTCATGCACCTTTTCACGGATGAGGGTATTCCTGCAAGCTACCGTAAAATGCGTGGTTCTTCCGTTCACTCGTTCAAATGGGTGAATGCACACGGTAATACGGTTTATGTGAAACTACGCTGGGTACCAAAAGCTGGTGTTCATAATCTCTCAGCTGAAGAAGCAACAGAGATTCAAGGAAAAGATTTCAACCATGCTTCAAACGATACGTTCCAAGCGATTGAAGATGGCGATTACCCGGAATGGGATCTGTTCGTACAGGTACTTGATCCGGCTGACGTCGATCAGTTCGATTTCGATCCGCTCGACGCGACAAAAGATTGGTTTGAGGATGTCATTCCGTTCCAACACGTTGGTACAATGACATTGAATAAAAATGTCGACAACTACTTTGCTGAAACAGAATCTGTCGGCTTCAACCCAGGTGTCTTGATTCCAGGGATGTTGCCATCTGAAGATAAGTTACTACAAGGTCGCTTGTTCTCTTACTCAGATACACAACGCTACCGTATTGGCACGAATTATCAACAACTTCCAATCAACTGTCCGTTTGCACAAGTGAACAACTACCAACGTGACGGTGCAATGCCGGTCGGTCAGCAAACGAGTCCGGTCAACTACGAACCGAACCGTTATCAAGAAGAACCAAAAGAAACACCCGAGTATACGGAAGAAAATCAACCGTTGCTTGATGATAAGCACGGTCGTCTCGAAATCGAGAAGACGAATAACTTTGGTCAAGCCGGAGAAGTATACCGTCGTCTGACAGAAGAAGAGCAAGCGGCTCTCTTGAAGAACCTCGTCAACGACCTTCAGCAAGTCCGTCATGAAAATACGGTCCTGCTCGCAATCTGCAACTTCTACCGTGCTGATGCTTCACTCGGTCAGAAACTATCAGAAGCGCTTCAAGTCAATATCGAACCGTTCTTGCAACAAATGCGTTCATAACGCAAAACGAGCACCCTCGACGCTAGTCTTGGGTGCTTGTTTGTGTCTTAGTATGGAATAAAATCGTAACGCTCTGCCGTTTTATACGTGAACTCATTAAGTTTTTTGAATAAGACGATTTGATCGAGTCCAACCTGCTTGACTGTATTTTGTTGCATGTACCGTTTTTGTTCTGACGTAAACGTATTATAAATGGGAGAATAGCCGTTGCTTTGGAACGGTTGCATTTGAATCGCGCGATCCGCGTCTTCCAATCGATTGTAGCGAATTGTTCCTCCGACAACTCCTCTACCGAGAATCGTCATCGCTTTTCCATCTGCTCGATGCACGTTTCGGATCGTATTGTAGCGGACCGTTGGATTCTTCCAGTTCATCATCGAAATCGCATAATCCTTCGTTCCGTCAATCGTGTTTTTTTCAATCCGGACATTCGTGTGTAATTTGTTTTCCGTGTATTGATGTGTGCCGATTGCCACATTGATGTTACGGAATAAGTTATTACGAATCGTGATATCTTCATTTGGAGTGCCATCTTGATTCGACCACTTCCAGTTGAAACCCTTCGTGATTGGATCTGGGGTATCGAGATTAATCGATTCATTCGGACCTGTATTCGGTATCATGACGGCATCGACGAATTTCATGTTTTCGATGACTGCCTTCTTCGTCGCATCAAGTTCCATCGCATGTGAACCCTTTTGATTCCGTACCGTAATACCGCCGATGTACAAATTTTGATTATGGGCAATAGCGAAAGCCGAACCACGCGCATATTGATTCAAGTCGATCTGTGCATTCCCCTTACCGACGAGTTTAACATTCTGGGAACCGTTATATTTGCCAACTTTTTTATTCAGACGTAAAACAGATGGCGCAACCAAATCAAAGACACTTGTCGTCGAACTAATCTTTGTCGTCCCTGTCTCTGTCGTCTTTTTGATGATGACACCATCCTCTAGGATCACAGTCGTATTGGACGGAATACCGACACGTAGTGGAGACAGATATGTTCCTTTCGTCAAGACGAGTGTCCCGCCTCCCTCTTTTTCAAGTCGTTCCAAATAAGAACGCATCGTATAATGATTGCGTGTCTTTGCATTATAGGTCGTATATTTACGAATCGTCGGGTCAATCGCTTCTGTTTTTGGTGTAATCCGGTATGTTTTTTTAATCATTGTCGCCTTCGCTTCGCTCGGATGAATACCGATTAAAAGTGAAGAAGCGATGAAAACAGCAAGAGTCGTCTGTTTCATTTTTCTGTAACTTCCTTCCTATTCTTCAAAACATTTCATCCTCTGAAGGTCTATTATAGCATTTATCCAATTAAAGGAAAAGTGACATTTGGTCATTTTAGATAGATTCAGTTGGATGTTCTATCTGTTTCATCGGTATGAAATTGGTTTCTTTCAAGCATCCCATCACAAAAACAATCCGCCCTACATCAGCAGGGCGGATTGTTTTTGTATACATGAATTATTTTGAACGGTTCGCGATTTCTTGCTCTAAATCAGCGACGAATTGTTCAAGTGATGCGTTGCTTGAGTCTTTTGAACCGTAGCGACGAATGTTGACTTCGCGCGATTCGACTTCTTTGTCACCTAGAACGAGCATGACTGGTACTTTATTGACTTGTGCTTCACGAATCCGGTATCCGAGTTTCTCGTCACGGAAATCTGTTTCGACACGAATTCCTTTTTTCAGCAAGATCGCTTTGATTTCACGGGCATAGTCTTCATGCACTTTAGAAACCGGAATCAATTTCACCTGAACGGGTGCGAGCCATGTTGGGAACGCGCCTTTGTATTCTTCGATCAAGTATGCGACGAATCGTTCCATCGTCGAAACGACACCACGGTGTAAGACGACCGGACGGTGATCTTGTCCGTCATTTCCTTTGTACGTCAATTCGAATCGCTCTGGTAAGAGGAAGTCGAGTTGGACTGTCGAAAGCGTCTCATCTTTACCAAGTGCTGTCCGAACTTGCACGTCAAGCTTTGGTCCGTAGAAGGCAGCTTCGCCTTCTGCTTCGAAGTATTCGAGTTCGAGCTCATCCATTGTTTCTTTCAACTCACGTTGCGCCATTTCCCAAATCGCATCGTTATCGAAGTACTTCTCTTTATCCGCTGGGTCACGGTACGAAAGACGGAATTTGTAATCCGTGATTCCGAAGTCAGCATAGACTTCTTGAATGAGGTGAACGATGGCTTTGAACTCATCTTTCATTTGGTCAGGACGGACGAACGTATGTCCATCGTTAAGGACCATATAACGAACACGCTGAAGACCAGTCAAGGCACCAGACATTTCGTAACGGTGCATGCCACCAAGCTCCGCGACACGAAGCGGTAAATCACGGTACGAACGCGGTTCGTTCTTGTAGACCATCATGTGGTGTGGACAGTTCATCGGACGAAGAACGAGTTCTTCATTGTCCATCTCCATTTTCGGGAACATGTCATCTTGATAGTGATCCCAGTGACCCGATGTCTTGTATAGATCGACTGAACCGAGAACCGGTGTATAGACGTGCTCATATCCAAGTTCGAGTTCTTTATCGACGATATAACGTTCGACCGTCCGACGGATCGCTGCTCCTTTTGGTAGCCACATCGGGAGTCCTTGACCGACTTCTTGAGAAGTGAAGAACAAGCCAAGTTCCTTCCCGAGTTTACGGTGATCCCGCTCTTTCGCTTCAGCAAGGAAGTGGAGATGTTGTTTCAACTGATCTTTTGTCGCCCATGCTGTACCGTAAATCCGTTGTAACATCTTGTTTTTTGAATCCCCACGCCAGTAAGCACCAGCAATGCTCATCAATTTGAAGACTTGTAGCTTCGCTGTTGCTGGAACGTGTGGTCCACGGCAGAGATCGAAGAATTCGCCTTGACGGTAAATCGTCAAATCCTGATCAGCAGGAATCGATTCAATCAATTCGACTTTCAACGGATCATTGAGTTCTTTATAGATTGCAAGTGCTTCGTCACGCGAAACGACTTCGCGTTCGATCGGCAAGTTCTCACCCGCAATTTTATTCATCATTTTCTCGATTTCTGGTAAGTCTTCTTCTGTCAGACGACGTTCCATATCGATGTCATAGTAGAAACCATTCTCGATTGTCGGTCCGATCCCAAGATGAATCGTTTCATCTGGATACAGACGTTTGATGGCTTGTGCCATCAAGTGAGCTGAAGAGTGACGAATCAAGTCGAGCCCTTCTTCTGAATCCGGCATGATCAATTCGATTGTGCCGTCCTCTTCGATTGGACGACGGTAATCGATTGCGTGCCCGTTTAGTTTGGCAGCAAATGCTTTTTTACGAAGTCCTGGGCTGATTGAAGCAGCAACTTCTTCTGCTGTCGTACCGACTGCGAATTCCTTTACGGCGCCATCTGGAAATGTAAGTGCGATGTTTGACATGACTGTTTCCCCCTTTAACAAAATAAAAAAGACTCATCCCTAAAAAGGGACGAGTCTTAATCTCGTGGTACCACCCTCGTTCCCGGACCAATGTTGGTTCGGCTCGAACACGCGTTAACGGGCGTGAAGCGCAAACGGATTAGCCCCGTTCGTGCTATGAGGGAGTAAAGACATGAATGATGCCATGAGAAGCTTCCACCATTCTTCTCTCGCTAGTTTGGTTCATTTCATACTTCATATCCTCAATCGTTGCATCGTCTATTGACGTGTCATTAGTATAACGAATCGATCGCTTCCTTGACAAGGAAAATTAGTAGCGACGTCGATTTTCACCGAGGAACTCAATCGGTTGCGTCGTCGTCCGGATCCGCTCCATCAGTCGTGCAGCCTTTAATTTATCACCTTGATCGTTCGTAATCCCGAAATGGAGCTCAAGTTCATCATAAGATAAGTTCGAGCTGAACAATGTCGGCAGACGATGCATCATGCGGTATTGCAAAATGATTCCGAACAATTCATCTCTTACCCACGGACTGATCGATTCTGCACCGATATCGTCAATCAACAAGACTGGAATCGTTTGGAATCCTTCAAGGAACGTATCGAACGAGTCCGACCGGATCCGTCGTTTCGCTTCAGCAACGAATCCCGGGGCATGGACGAGAATCGTTGCAATCCGTTCTTTCTTTAGTGCATTCCCGATCGCAGCCAAGAGATACGTTTTCCCGACACCAAAGCTACCGTGCAGGTACAGTCCCTTTACATGCTCTTTTGAGCGCAAATGATTGAGGAACTGCGACGCCGCACGTAAAGCGAGCTTCCGGTCCGTCGTCGACAAGTCGAAATCGCTGAAGTTCGCATCGCGCACTTCGTCCGGCAGGAACAGACTCTTGAACTTTTTCTCAAGTGCACGTTCATCTTCTCGGTCTTTGAGCGCTTGTGACTTCTCATACGAAACGACGATTTGTCCTTTTTCGACGTGCAGGATCGGCTGATAGCCTTCGATGACGGCTTTACTTTCGATCAGTCGATTCCCATCCATCTGTTCCGCGTATTCGTTCAGTTTGAGCATTCCCCGCTCGATCATCCGTTGATCGATCTCTGGATGGGTCCGTAAGAACATGACGACCCCCGGATGAGACAACACCCGTTGTTGAATCGCTCGAACCGATTCTGCAACGTCTGGTCGACTTAATATTTTTTCGATAGATGATTGGATATGTTCCATGTCCCGACTCCTTTAGTTCCCCTTCAGTTCTCGTAAGATTCGTTCCATCTCTTCATCGTCTGGAACATCCGCTTCGAAACTCGCTTTTTTAGAGGCTTCATACTGTTGCTGTTTCGCCTTCTCTTCTTGCAACCACTTCGGGTTCGGACCGCCGTTCGTATTGCTGGTCCGTCCCCGACGTCCACCAACGGTCTGACGCGCTCGTTCTTGTTTTTGCTCCTGCTTCTTCGCAATCAAATCATCTTGCTCCTGCGTCTTCGCCAGTGCCTCGGATGCTGTCACGTACCCTTTCTGTTTCCAATCATCGACGATGGATAAGAGGAAGTTCTTACTGAAGCGATTGTCTTTTTTGACGACGAGCGCATAGTAGTAGGCGGCATTGACGATCCCAGACGACATCTCATAATCGATGATCAATTGTTGGATCAACTCTTCATCTCGCTCTGATAACGCTTTGACCTTCCGCAACTTCGCGACATAATGCTTCGGATGGGTGCTTTCCATCGTTTCCGTCGCTTCGACGTCTCCGACCTCGATCGTATCGAGTGAGGCGACCTTCGCTTTTTTCTCCCGGCTGAGTTTTTGTTTCGCTGACAACATCATCTGTTTGCAGCGTTCTTGCTTCTCAGCATCGGTCATCGGCAAGTACGCTTCGTGACGGAAACGGGCATTCAACAGTTCCGCCATCAATGCTTCATTCGACTGCGTGACGTAAGCAAGCTTCACGAGCAGATGATCGATTGCCTTTGAGTAAAATGTTCGTGGCAGGAAACGATCGGTCTGTCGCTTCATCTCTTCTAGATCAAACGAATAGTCGAATTCATATACTGCTCGTTCCTGTTTCGCATAAGCTTTCGGCTGATGCGCAGAAGCAAGACCAGCTTTTACGTCGAACACTTGATCAAATCGAACCGTCCGATCAACGATATTCTTCGGAAGCGGCTCCGTCCGGAAACGATGCTGGAGTGAGCGGAACCGGATTTCACCGACGCGGTAGAATAGCAGACTCGATAACACCCCGTCATTCAAGAAAGTGTTTGGCGCAAGCGGCACCCGGATTTGATAGATGTAGCGATACGCGGCTTGGCGCGCTTCGAACGTCCGGATCAACCCGATCCCTTCTAGCTTAAATAACTCTTCCTTGAACTCATCGACGGAAAACCCGAGTAGTGTTCCGAGTTCCGCATGGGAAATATACTGGGATTTCGTTTTCCCTGGGATCATCTCACTCCAAAACGTTTGATAGAGCCCAAGCGCTTTAACACCGATAATCGGCTGGTATAAATAATATAAAGATTGATAAGCTTCACGGTCGACGACACCATTGCTCATCACTAAGCAAAGGTCGGTACCGGAAAGTTCACGTTCTACCATCTGACTCGTCCTTTCCTTAGGGAGAAAAAGAGAGGTGCGCTGACCGGACAGACGACCTCTCTTATATCACGTTCAATTCTCACGGTCATTTTCCTGATGTCGCTCCATCAGCTCAGAGAGCTCTTGGAAGAAGACATTGATGTCCTTGAATTGTTTATAGACACTCGCAAAGCGGACGTATGCTACTTCATCGACGGAAGCTAATTCATTTAACACGAGACGTCCTACCTGCTCACTTGGAATCTCATGCTGAGCCGTCGCCCGCAATGCCTTTTCGACCCGACTGACGACTGTTTCTAGCTGTTCAATCGAAATCGGTCGTTTTTCACATGCACGCACTAGTCCCCGCAAAATTTTATCACGATTGAACTCGTCGCGCGTTCCGTCTTTCTTTACGATGATTAAAGGGGTCTGTTCGACCATTTCGAAAGTCGTAAAGCGATAGCCGCAAGACTCACATTCACGTCTCCTCCGAATCGAACCGAAATCCTGGACCGGTCTTGAGTCCAGTACTTTTGTTCCGTTAAAATTACAGGCTGGACAGCGCATCCCGTACCTCCGTTCACGTGATTTCTTTTGTTCCAATCATTTTTAATCGGTATCCCGCATCAAGTGATGCATAGATGCGCTCGATGTGTTTTTCGAGATCAGGTCCGAGAAGACTTTCACGATGTAAGAATAGATCGACGGCCGTACGTCCGCCCGCCACCATGATGACGGTCGCGAGTCCGTCGACTTCTTTTAATGTAAAAGCGAGTTCTCCACGTTCCGCGTCAACACGACGCACCGTTCCGCCCTCTTGCTTTAAGATATTTTCTAAACCAGCAAACAACATCTCGACTGTTGCCGCATAATAGTGTGTGCGTAAATTTTCGTTTTTATGTGTATCGGATGTCTCTAGCTGTTTTTGCAAGCGTTCCTTCAGTCCCATGGTCATCCTCTTTTCTTTGTTTCTTCTACTATTAAGAATAACAGACGTCAGACATATTAAAAAGCCCTCGTCTGAACGACGAGGGCTTGACGAATTCGTGTGTGTTGTCAGTTGACGTGCTGGACAGTAGCCGCTGGAACTTGAACTGGTCCCATACCACGTGGAATTTCGACATTTTCACGGATTTTCGCATCGAGCTTTTCAGCAATGTAGTTCGCTGCGATGGCTGGATCGATCCGATCCCCACAAGTAAAGACATCAACCGATGCATACCCGTGCTCTGGGAAACTGTGAATCGTCAAGTGCGATTCAGAGATAATGACGACGCCACTGACGCCGTGTGGTGCAAACTTGTGGAATGCTACTTCTCGTACTTCTGCACCTGCTTGAAGTGCTGCGTCAACGAAAAGTCGTTCAACGAATTCCATGTCGTTCAATTTTTCAGGATTACAATCCCAAAGTTCTGCAATAATGTGTCTTCCCATAGTATCCATTTGTGGATCCCCCCTACATTCAATGGTCTTCAAAGTAGTTGATCACTTACTTTGCGCCTGAGTCGTTCGCACCCACGGGGGAAAGTTAGTCCAGAGAGGTCCTAACCCTTTAAGCTGCGATTGCCAGACCGATTGAAGTTCACGATTTGAATTATAGCGAGTATCAAAAAGATACACAAGGATAAATTTCAAAAATTAATACATTTTAAGAAAAAAAACGGGACAGCCCCCGTCATTGCTGGGATCTGCCCGTTATAATTAATTCAATTCAAGTTCTTTTTCAACGGTTCCCATCGCCTCTAAGTGTGCCGATACGAGGTGTACGAGATCGACGACGCGGCAGGAGTAACCCCACTCATTATCGTACCAAGCGAGGACCTTCACCTGACGACCACCCATGACCATCGTCGAGAGCCCGTCGACGACCGTCGAACGTTCTTCTCCGTTAAAGTCGATTGAGACGAGCGGTTCCATCGTCATTCCGAGAATGCCATCAAGCGCACCGTCTGCTGCTTTCGTGAACGCTTCGTTCACTTCAGCAACTGTAGTATCGCGACTGACTTCGACGACGAGATCGACGAGTGAGACGTTTGGTGTCGGAACACGAAGCGCGAGTCCATTCAATTTTCCTTCTAAGTGTGGCAAGACGAGAGAAATCGCCTTTGCCGCACCTGTCGATGTTGGAATGATCGATGATCCACATGCACGGGCGCGTCGTAAATCCTTATGCGGATTGTCAATATTATTTTGATCGTTCGTAAACGCGTGAACCGTCGTCACGAGACCCGATTCGATCCCGAATGCCCGGTCGATGACTTGTACGACAGGTGCGAGACAGTTCGTCGTACACGATGCGTTCGAGACGATAGCATCTGTTTCATGATCATACATGTCGTCATTGACACCCATGACGATCGTCCGGACATCCCCTTTAGCAGGTGCCGTGATGACGACCTTTTTTGCGCCTGCCACTAAATGCTTCGCAGCACCCGTATCTGAGTTGAACTTTCCTGTCGCTTCGACGACGATATCGATGCCGAGTTCCCCCCACGGCAATAGTTCAGGATTACGTTCACTGACGATTTGAATTTGTCTTCCGTCAACCATCAACGCCCCATCGATGATGTCGACCGGATAATTGAATTTCCCATGTACCGTGTCGTACTTGATTAAATGTGCGAGTGTTTCGACTGGATAACTTGCATTGATTGCTACGACTTCGCTTTTCCCCTCAGCGATCAGACGTCGAAAGACCATTCGACCAATTCGACCAAAACCATTGACTGCCACCTTGACTCCCATGTGCGGATCCCCCTTCAATGTGACGGATGTAGCTCCGTTTACAGATAGAACTATATCATGAAATGTAAGCGATTTCATTATGTTCTCTAAAAAAAGTGAGAGAAGATGGAAACTTCTCTCACTTCACACTTTTCATGTACCACTCTCATGCTTATCGGTGTCATATAATACTAACCATTTATCGATTTGTTGATATAACGAATCAAGACTCCCATCATTGAAGAACACATCATCCGCAAGCTCTTTTTTCTGTTCAATGCTAAGTTGCGAATGAATACGTGCATATGCTTCTTCTTCCGATAGATCATTACGTTGCATCAATCGTCTTAACTGCATGTTTTCCGGACAATAAACGACTACGACACGGTCGAACAGTGTCCGCCAATCGCCTTCAAGTAATAACGGAATATCAAATACAACGAGCGAATGTCCTGAACGTTCATAGGCATCTGCTTCATCAAGCATCTGTCGTCGAATACTTGGGTGCATCAACTGATTCAGCTGTTGTCGTTTTTCGCTATCCTGAAAAATGATTTGTCCAAGTTTTGGACGAACGAGACGTCCTTCCTCGAATGCTTCTGGGAAGGCCATCTTGACCGCCTCATAGGCTCGCCCTCCTGGTTCAATGACTTCTCGCGCAACGAGATCCGCATCGATGACCGCTATTCCTTTTTGCTTCAGATAGCTAGAAACCGTACTTTTACCGGTGGCGATACTGCCCGTCAGACCAACCCTCATAAGGCGACCTGTTGGCACGTCGGACAGAAGTGCGTTCCCCGTCCACCGACTTTGATTTTTTCAATGGCAGTGCCGCAACGGGGACATGGTTCGCCCTTTTGACCGTATACCGCGAGTTGAAGCTGGAACTCACCTTTTCCGGAAGGTGAGACATAACTTCGGATCGTACTTCCCCCTGCTTCTACCGCTTGTCGTAAGACGTCGACACCGGCTTGATGGATGCGTGAAATATCATCAAGCGTCAAGGCACCAGCCTTCGTCAACGGATGGACACGTGCCGTATGAAGGGTCTCATCGACATAGATGTTACCGAGACCAAGGAAGATGGATTGGTCGAGCAATGCCGTTTTGATTGGACTTCTTTTTTTACGAATTAAATTCTCCGCTAACACTTCTGCTGTGAACTCCGGATCAAACGGTTCACGCTCCAGCTGTGCCAGTGGAGCAGTCTGCATCGCTGTTTCCTTATCACGCAATTCCATCGTTCCGAACTTCCGGACGTCATTGTAATGCAGCTCCGAACCATCCGTGAATCGGAAGACGACATGAGTATGTTTATCCCGCTCGACCGGTTGCGGATACGGGAAGTACTTCCCTTCCATCCGCAAATGGCTGACGAGATAAAAACGATCAAAATCAAAGAGTAGGAACTTACCGCGACGTTCGACGCGTTCGATCCGTTCTTGATGTAAGGCATCTGCAAATGGTGCCACTTCCATCCCCCGAATCATTTTCGGGTGGTAGACTTTGACGGAAGAGACTGTTTTTCCAGAGACCGAACGTTCTAAACTGCGGCGAACGGTCTCGACTTCAGGTAATTCAGGCACGTCTATTCCTCCTTGCTTACTTCGTTTCGTACCACGTATGTCCTGCGCCCCCATCGACGCGTAGCGGTACGGATAGTTCGACGGTCTGCTCCATCGCTTGTTTGACAAGCGCTTGTAGCGCATCGAGTTCTTCGTCTGGTGCTTCAAAAATCAATTCATCGTGTACTTGTAGTAACAAACGTGCTTTCAGATCAGATGCCTGTAAGGCAGCATGTACATCAAGCATCGCTTTTTTAATGATATCCGCAGCCGAACCTTGAATCGGCGTATTGATTGCTGTACGTTCCGCAAAACCACGTAAGTTGAAGTTTTTCGAATTGATATCCGGGATGTTACGGCGCCGGTTCATCAACGTTTCGACGAATCCATTCGCTCGTGCCGTCTCAATCGCGGTATCCATGAACTGTTTGATTTGCGGGAACAGCTCGAAATAACGATCGATGAACGATTGTGCTTCCTTCCGCGTGATGTTCAAGTTTTGTGATAGTCCATAATCGCTGATGCCATAAATGATGCCGAAGTTGACGGCTTTCGCCTGACGCCGCATGTTTCCTGTGACATCCTCTGGTTCGACACCAAAGACACTACTTGCCGTTTGAGTATGGATATCCTCATCATGTAAGAATGCATCGACAAGCGTCTGATCCTGCGACATATCGGCCATGACACGTAATTCGATTTGTGAATAATCGGCAGCATACAGTGACCAGCCTGCCTCACTCGGAACGAAGGCTTTTCGAATCTTCCGTCCTTCTTCGATCCGAATCGGGATATTCTGAAGGTTCGGATTGACCGAACTTAAACGACCTGTCTGGGCAATCGTCTGAGCAAAACGGGTGTGAATCTTTCCGTCTTCCTTAATGACTTTTTGTAAGCCTTCAACATACGTCGACTGTAATTTTTGGAGCTCCCGGTATAACATGATGTGATCGATGACCGGATGCAGCGGACGCAGTTTTTCAAGGACGTCTGCGGCAGTCGAGTAGCCGGTCTTTGTTTTCTTGAAGGCGGGCAATTCGAGTTTTTCAAACAGAATCACACCAAGTTGTTTCGGTGAATTGATATTGAACGACTCACCTGCCGCTTCAAAGACCAACGTCTCAAGTTCCGTTAAACGTCCGGCAAGATCTGCTTGCATCGACTGGAGCGTCGCGACGTCGACACGAATCCCGGTCCACTCCATCTCAGCGAGGACACCTGACAATGGACGCTCTAGTGTTTCATACAGCTCATATTGCTGATTCGCCTTCAACTCTTCCCGGACTTTCGGGAACAATAACTCGATCATCCGTGCCTTTTCTGCAAGATAAGGATGTAATACGTCATCCGCTGGGGCTAGACGTTTGGCTCCCTTACCGAGGACTGCTTCTTCGTTCGGTGCCATCAATGCATAATGACCAGCAATTGAAGCGAGCGTCGTGCCGCCACTTAAGTTCAATAAGTAACCCGCTAATAACAGATCCTCATAACCGTTTAAGGTTAAGCCGTGCTTACGCAACGCGAATGCGACTTGTTTGGCATCAAGACAAATCTTCCGATGTTCCGACTCGATCCATTGGCGGAATGCCGGATCCTCGACGAGCGTTGGGGCAGCAACATAGATCGTGTCAGGCGTTGCGATCGCAAACCCGATGATGTCCTCTTCCATGTAATCCTCTCGCAACTGTTCAGCAAGCAACACCGCATCGGTAACGTCTTCAGGAAGTGAAGTGATCGTCACGACGTTCAACTGCTCTTTATCCTCTTCTTTGACGACAGGGGCGAATCGATTCGTCAACGACTTGAAACCGAGCGACTGGAACAACGAATACGGCACTTGGGTATCAACGTCGCGAATTTGCAAATCATCTAGCGTCGTCTCGAGCGGGACATCGACTTTAATTGTCGCAAGTTCTTTCGATAGTCGTGCTAACTCTTCGTTCGCGATGACTTTTTCCTTCTGCTTCCCTTTTAAGTCTTCAACATGTTCATACAGTCCTTCGACAGAACCATATGCCGAAATCAATTTAACTGCCGTCTTTTCACCAATCCCAGGAATCCCTGGAATATTATCCGACTTATCCCCCATTAACCCTTTCAGGTCAATCATTTGAATCGGCTTTAGACCACCATATGTCTCAGCGAACAGTTCCTCCGTCATGCACTGGACGTCCGTGATTCCACGCTTCGTGATCAAGACTTCGACCTTATCCGTGACAAGTTGAAGTAAATCTTTATCACCTGTGACGATCCGCGTCCGATCCGTCGGCATCGTTCGTGCGAGCGTACCAATCAAATCATCTGCCTCATAGCGATGGAGTTCCATCATTTGAATACCGAGCGCTTCACAGATATCCCGGACGATTGGGAATTGCTCACGTAGTTCGGACGGTGTTTTTTCCCGACTCCCTTTATACTCCTGATAGACATCATGACGGAACGTTTCACTCGAAGCATCGAAGGCAACGAGCATGTGTGTCGGTTGTTCTTCCTCGAGCAACTTCAATAACATCATCGTAAAGCCATAAGCTGCGTTCGTATTTCGTCCTTGCGCATCCGTCATTGGTGGTAAGGCGAAAAACGCCCGATAGGTCAACGAGTTCCCATCAATCAATAGCAATTTATTTTCCATCATCTACGCCCCTTTAATCGATTTTCTGTTCCTATTGTATCACTCTACACACATTTGTTCGCTAAAAATGACCAAAAAAAGACGATTGACTCACGGGGAGTCAATCGCCAAGGGCATGACGACATGGGAGCTGATCCAGTCGCCATACAGATGATGAAGAAGGTACTTTCATCATAAGATACGTCTATTAAGGAAATGTGAATCCACTGTGAAATTCAGCCATGTTTTGGTAAACGAATCGTAAATGTCGTCCCTTTCTGCTCTTCTGAAGCGACTTCGATTTCACCATGATGAAGGTCGACGATGTGTTTAACGATAGCTAGTCCGAGACCCGTTCCCCCAGAATTGCGGCTTCTTGCCTTATCGACGCGATAGAAACGTTCGAAGATCCGTTGGGTTTCTTTCGGATGAATGCCAATTCCATCATCTTTGATGATGAGCTGGACAGACTCTTCCCCATCCTCGAGCTGAATCCAGACGTTGCCACCATTTGGCGTATAATTCAACGCATTCGCGACCAAGTTGACGACGACCTGTTTCAATCGATTCAAATCTGCCCGAATAAAGACTTCCTCTTCCGTTTCGATATGAATCGTCATCTCTTTTTCTGTTGCTCGTCGGTCCAGGAGTGCTGCCGTTTCCCGAACGAGACTTGTCACATCAACGATTGCTGTCTCGAGTTGATAATTATCCTGTTCAAGACGAGAGAGTTCAAGCAAGTCTTCCACCAATGTCTGCATCCGTTCCGATTCGTCATGAATGATCCGTAAAAATTGTTCTCGGATTTCCGGAACCTCTTGCGCACCATCGAGTAACGTTTCCGCAAACCCTTTGATGGACGTCAACGGTGTCTTTAATTCATGGCTGACATTCGCGACGAAGTCTTTACGCATTTGTTCTAGTTTTTTGATTTCCGTGATGTCGTTAAAGACGACGGTCGTTCCCTGCACGCGACCGTTCTTATCGAAAATCGGAGCGGCACTGACCATGAACGTCCGACTATTGATGCCGAATCGCACACTCGACTGCTTTCGATTTGGTTTTTCCGTCAGATAGACATCTTCAATCACCTGGCTCATCTTTTCGTTTGGAAGTACACGATAGTACAGCTTCCCGCTAGACGGTTCATGAATGTTGAACATTTCCCGATACGTCCGGTTGACGAGCAGGACATAGCCTTTTTCATCAATCAACATGAGACCGGCTCCCATGTACTCGATCAAGGATTCAAGACGCGCCCGTTGCATCGCTTCACCAGACGATGCGTTCTCGAGATTGCGCGCTAGTAGATTGATGGAGCGCCCTAAGTCGCGTGATTCGTCGGGTGCCGACAACTCATAGACGCGTGACTTGTAATTTCCATGCGACAGTTCGTGCAGGACATCAGTTGCCTCCGCGATCGGTCGAAGGAATCGTTTCGTCGACCGATAAATCGTCAAGAATATAACCAATAACGACGCAACGAGAGAAAGGATGATGACCGTCCAAATCCGTGAATAAATGACGTTTAAGTCTTTTGCGTAACGAATGAAACTGACGTACACCTCGCCACCATCCGCTGTCGGAACAGGCTTCGTGAATTGGACGACACTGTCATCTGTTTTCGATTCAAACGTCCCCTCATCAGGAATCGCTGAAAAATTAAGAGTCGCGACTTTTAGTTTCGTCACATCAACCGGTGTACCAGCAATGATCTCACCCCGACCATTGAATAAAATCATGTCGAAGTTCGATTCAGCGTACAATTGATTTACGTACTGGGCCATCTCCGAAACATCGCGTCCTTGTAAGATTGTCTCGACAAGAGAAGTCTCATCCATCAATTTTTCTTTTTCATTTTGGACATAGAACTCTTTGAAGGATTGTCCAAGTAAGAAACCGAGTGCAATCAGCACGAGACTGATGAACGAAAAAATTTTAAAGATGAACCGCTTGCGATACTTACTCATTCCGGTTTCGGCTCCTCCATCTTATACCCGAGACCACGAATCGTTTTGATATAAATCGGTTTTTTCGTATTCGGCTCGATTTTTTCACGAACATGACTAATGTGCACATCCACGATTCGTGTATCGCCGACGAAATCATAGTTCCAGATTGCGGATAACAGTTGATCTCGTGTCAGGACACGTCCCTTATTTTTAGCAAGATATACGAGCAATTCGAATTCTTTAGGTGTCAGTTCAAGACGCTCTTCTGCTTTGAAAGCTTCGTAGTTATCTGGAACGATCTTGACATCACCAATCAGAATCGTCCCATCCGTCACTTCTTCCGAAGGTGTTGTCTGATGACTCATTCGTCGTAAAATTGCTTTCACACGGGCGACGACTTCACGTGGGCTAAATGGTTTTGTCAGATAATCGTCCGCACCGAGTTCAAGACCAAGGACTTTATCGAACTCATCATCCTTTGCCGTCAGCATCAAGATCGGCGTATTGATTTTCTGTTGGCGTAGCCGTTTACATACTTCAAGACCGTCGAGTTCCGGCAACATGAGATCCAGTACGATCAGTGCGGCATCTTGTTTTTCCGCTAATTTTAAACCTGACATCCCATCATGTGCCGTTTCGACGATGAAACCAGCCTGTTCTAGATTAAACTTCAATAGTGTTGCAATCGACAATTCATCATCTACCACGATAATTTTATCTTTCAAACCTTGCATCCCCCTCAAGTTTCGTTCTTTCGAATGAGGAATTCCGTGGAATCCGCTTCGTCTGTCTTCATCTTACCGACTTTCACAGGAAAATCACAAATCTTTCTGCTGTTTCTTTACACAATCTTTAAAGGAGATGCCGAATCTAACTAGATCGTTCGTGTAAAAGCTAATAAAACGGGGAAACAATACATATCGTTAATTGTAGGAGGTAGAATGTATGGAATGGAACCATCCCCTTTTTGCAGCCATCACAGCGTGGTTCATCGCTCAAGCAGCGAAGCTTGTCACGAGTTTGGTTCGGACACGAAAGTTCGACCTGGAAATCATGTTTGCTTCCGGTGGTATGCCTAGTTCACATAGTTCGACTGTCGTCGCCTTAGCCGTTGTCATCGGTTTTCAGGAGGGCTTCTCGTCTTCGATTTTTGCACTGGCTGTCATCTTTGCGACAATCATCATGTATGATGCGACCGGTGTCAGACAAGCAGTCGGTGTTCAGGCAAAACTACTCAATGATTATTTCAAAGGAATTCGCCATGAGACTCCTCTCCTGAATGAGCTCGTCGGTCATACCGAATTTCAGGTGTTCGTCGGTCTGTTACTCGGACTAGCCGTCGGTATTCTGTGGCCCGTCTTCTTCTTTTAATCCTATGATGTACAACAGCCCATCCAAAAATCGGATGGGCTGTTTGAGTATGATATAGCTTATGGTTTCAAGACGACCTTGATACATCCATCTGTCCGATCATTAAATGTCTGATAGGCAGAAGCAGCATCATCAAGTGCCACTCGGTGTGTCACGATATCCGTCGGATCAAATTCTTGATTGATGATTTTCTGGAACAGTTCCGGCATCAAATGAACGACTGGTGCTTGTCCCATTTTCAGCGTAATATTTCGGGTAAAGAAATCGCCAAGCGGAAACTGATTATATTTTTTAGCGTAGACGCCTGTCAACTGCACAGTACCAAATTTCCGGACAGCGTCCTTTGCAATGTCAATGGCACTCAACGTTCCACCTTGCAGACCAATCTTTTGTTCAATTTTTTCTACAGGGGACATCTTCCCATCAAAACCGACGCAATCAATTACGACGTCTGCTCCACCTTGTGTTAGCTCTTTAATATACGCACCACTTTCTGCGTGATCCGAGAAATTTACTGTCTCGACTTTATTCGTGACTTTAGCATGATTTAATCGATACACTTGATCATCCACCGCAATGACCCGTTTCGCACCTTGCATCCATGCGAATTTTTGTGTCATTAGTCCAACTGGTCCTGATCCGAGTACGACGACTGTATCTCCTTTTTTCACACCCGCATGCAGGACACTCCAATACGCCGTAGGTAAAACGTCAGATAAGAACAATAATGCCTCATCTTCTAATTCGCATGATTCAGGAATCACGAGTGGCATGAAATTCCCGAACGGAACTTTTAAATATTCCGCCTGACCACCGGGATGTCCACCAAACTCTTCTGTAAAACCGAAGTACCCACCTGTATCGACATGGGGATTTCCGTTCGAGTTATCACATTGACTCTCCATATCATGTTCACAAAAGAAACAGTGACCACAAGCAACATTAAACGGTAACACGACGCGGTCGCCACGCTTGACCTTCGTCACACCTGGTCCAACCTCTTCAACGATGCCCATCGGTTCATGACCAATGACATAATCTTTGTGAGCCGGCATATTTCCTTGATAGATGTGTAAATCTGATCCACAAATGGCAGTCGATGTGATTTTGACGATGATATCATCGTTTTTATCAATCGATGGATCCTGGACTTGTTTGACTTGAACATCTTTTGCTCCTTGGTACGTTACGGCGCGCATGTGGCATCCCCCTTAGTGGAATAAAATGACGTACCTTTGTCCTTACCCTAATACAATCATCTTTTCTACATGTTTATTAAAATTGGAACTTTTCGCCTATATGTATCGTATGTTGTGAAAAACACACTTTACACAATAAACCTATGAATGAAAGGAGGCACTCACGTGGCACGATGCACCGTTTGTCGTCAATCCTGGTCTGCTCGAACAATCTATCATTTAATCTGGTCTGCTCACGGACTGCCCTGTCCACATTGTCAAAACTCACAACACCTACATATGGAACACCAAGGTTACTTCCTTCGAATCGGATACTTGATTCCTTGGCTGACGTTTCTTCTTATACTGGTCTGCCCTTGGTATGCCAAGTTATCGCACTATGCTTCTCCTCATCGATTATGACGAGATGAAAAAAGACGAGCTTGTCGAAAGTGACAAGTTCGTCTTTTTTTAGAATCAAGATTTTAATAAGTCGAGTACAGAGCGGACTGTAGAGGCAGAGCGATTCAAAGCCTCTTGCTCCTCAGTCGTCAGTTCGAATTCATAGACATGCTCGACACCGTTTCCGCCAAGAATGACCGGTACACCGAAATACATATCGTCATATCCATATTCGCCTTCGAGATAAGCAATGGCAGGTAGAATACGTCGCTGGTCCTTCAAGATCGCCTCGACCATCTCAGCAATTGCTGCTGCCGGTGCGTAGTAAGCGGAACCGTTTCCGAGTAACTGAACGATTTCACCGCCGCCTTTACGTGTTCGGTCAACGATCGCATCTAACCGCTCCTTGGATATCAGTTTCTCGATTGGAATGCCTCCCGCCTGCGAATAGCGCAGTAGTGGCACCATGTCATCCCCGTGTCCGCCGAGTACGAATCCCGATACATCCTTTACAGAAACGTTCAGTTCCTCTGCTAAGAATGTCCGGAAGCGTGCTGTGTCGAGGACACCGGATTGACCGATGACACGCTCTTTCGGAAAACCAGATGCTTGATAGACCGTATACGTCATCGCATCGACCGGATTCGTCAAAACGATGATGATCGATTCCGGTGCATGCGCAACGATTTCCTTCGTCACAGCTGTCATGACGGCAGCATTCGTACTCACGAGGTCTTCGCGGCTCATACCCGGCTTCCGAGCGATACCGGCAGTGATGACGACGATATCCGCACCGTTGATGTCGGCATAGTTCGATGTCCCTTTTACTGAAGCATCAAACCCGAGGATCGGCGCTGCCTCTTGCATATCGAGCGCCTTTCCTTTCGTCGGATTCTCTTGCTCGGGTCGGTCGACGAGGACGACATCTCCTAGTTCTCGCTGAGCAAGATAGAGTGCTGTCGTTGCGCCCGTAAAGCCACTTCCTATGACTGCGATCTTCTTCCGTCTGTTCATCGACTCATTCCTCCTGATCGGATTACATGTTTTTGATGAGTTCGTCCGCGAATTCAGAACACTTCACTTCAGTCGCACCATCCATGAGACGTGCGAAGTCGTACGTGACGACTTTCGATTCAATCGATGTTTCCATCGATTTGATGATGAGATCTGCCGCTTCGTTCCAGCCGAGGTGACGGAACATCATTTCGCCTGACAAGATGACAGACGATGGGTTGACTTTATCAAGTCCAGCGTATTTCGGTGCTGTACCGTGAGTAGCTTCAAAGATCGCATGACCTGTCATGTAGTTGATGTTTGCTCCAGGTGCGATTCCAATACCACCGACTTGTGCTGCAAGTGCATCCGAGATGTAGTCACCGTTCAAGTTCATTGTCGCAACGACATCGAACTCTTTTGGACGAGTCAAGATTTGTTGTAAGAAGATATCAGCGATTGAGTCTTTCACGATCAACTTACCAGCAGCTTCTGCGTCTGCTTGTGCTTTATTCGCAGCATCTGTTCCTTCTTCTTCCTTGATGCGATCGTACTGGTTCCAAGTGAAGACGTGCTCTGCGTATTCACGCTCAGCAAGTTCATAGCCCCAGTTTTTGAAAGCACCCTCAGTGAACTTCATGATGTTTCCTTTATGAACGAGCGTCAATGAAGCACGTTTGTTTTCGAGTGCATATTCGATTGCTGCACGAACAAGGCGTTCTGTTCCCTCTTTTGAAATCGGTTTGATTCCAAGACCAGATGTCTCAGGGAAGCGGATTTTATTGACACCCATTTCGTTTTGAAGGAACTGGAGCAGTTTTGCAGCGCCTTCGCTGCCTTCTGCGTATTCGATTCCTGCGTAGATGTCTTCAGTATTTTCACGGAAGATGACCATGTCTGTATCTTCTGGGCGTTTAACCGGTGAAGGAACACCTGTGAAGTAACGAACTGGACGAAGACATGTGTACAAATCAAGCTCTTGACGTAGAGCAACGTTCAACGAACGGATTCCGCCGCCAACTGGTGTCGTCAGTGGTCCTTTGATTGCGATGATGTGCTCACGGATGAGATCGAGTGTCTCTTCTGGTAACCAGTTGCCTGTTTTGTTGAATGCTTTTTCACCAGCGTAGACTTCTTTCCATTCGATTTTCTTCTCACCGTTGTATGCTTTTTCAACTGCTGCATCAAACACACGTACAGCTGCGTTCCAGATGTCAGGTCCTGTTCCGTCACCAATGATGAACGGAATGATTGGAGCGTTTGGAACTTGAAGTGTACCGTTAGTTACTGTGATGTTTTCGCCTTGAAGTGTAGCCATGTCTAAAAATCCCCCTTAAGTAATTGTAATCTACATCAAAAATCAGGAGAGGATTGTTCCTCCCCGTCCTTTTAACGTTCTTCGATGGACACGTATGTCCGGTGCGTTTCACCCGTGTAGTCTGCACGCGGGCGAATCAGACGGTTATCGCTATACTGCTCTAAAATGTGCGCCAACCAACCTGACATCCGACTTACTGCAAAGATTGGAGTGAATAGTTCTGTATCAAGTCCAAGTGCATGGTACGTAGAAGCGGAATAAAAATCAACATTTGGTTTCAATCCTTTTTCCGATTGGACGATTTCGTCGATCTTAACTGACATCTCATACCATTTCGGCTCCCCGATTTGAGCAGTCAGCTGACGACTCATTTCTTGAAGATGCTTCGCACGTGGGTCGCCGTCCTTGTAGACTCGGTGACCGAAGCCCATGATTTTTTGCTTGTTCTCAAGTTTATTATGAACATACTCGTCAACCTTTTCAACCGAATCAATTTCTAACAACATCTTCATGACGGCTTCGTTCGCTCCACCGTGAAGTGGTCCTTTTAATGCGCCCATCGCTGCCGTCACACCTGAGTAGACATCAGAGAGTGTCGCGACACACACGCGTGCTGTGAACGTCGAAGCGTTCAACTCGTGGTCAGCGTGAAGAACGAGCGCTTGGTTAAAGGCTTTTTCTGCAACTTCCGTTGGCTCTTCACCCGTCAACATGAACAAGAAATTTCCTGCGTATGAAAGACCTGTTTTAGGTGCGATCGGCTCTTGTCCTTTTTTGATACGAGCGTAAGCTGTGACGAGTGTTGCGATTTGTGCCTGTAATTTGATGGCTTTAGCGTAATTCGCCTCAGTCGACATATCTTCCGATGTCTCATCGTAAAGCGCGAGTTGAGAGAGCGCTGTTCGAATCGTCGCCATCGCATTCGCCGACTTCGGTGCTGCCTTCATCGTTTCAAGAACGGCAGTCGCAACCGTTGCTTCGGAAATAAGTGCTTCCGATAGTTGCTTCAATTCCTCTTCTTTTGGTAGACGGTCGTTCCACAACAAGAAGACGACTTCCTCAAATGAGGCGTGCTCCGCCAAATCATCAATCGTATAACCGCCATACGTCAACTGACCATCGATGATCGAACTGATTTTCGATGAAGTCGCGACGATTCCTTCTAAACCTTTAGTTTGCGTCATGACAATAATCCCCCTTTTTTTCCCCAGAAAATTAAAACGCTTTCATTTCCGTATTGAAAAAAAGACGTCCACTCAAGAGTCGTTCCCCATGTTTGTAGCGCTGTACTCTTGAATAGACCATCTTGTTTCTGTTCTTAGTATAAACAAAAATACCCAAAAAGTGAATGAACTTGCATACTATTATCAAAAAATTAATTCAGTTACTTTGCTGATTCAGCTCATCCTGTGAACGCTTTTGCGATGACATCCCACATTCCGATGACGAGCGCCGCGATTCCAGCACCAATCAATGGTCCGACCGGTACCCCACGGAAAAGTCCTACTGCAAGAATCGTTCCAGCTAGCAAGGCTGTCGTCACGAGTGGATCTTCTTTCATCAGTCCAACACCGTGTGCCGCGACGATTGCAACAAAAATTCCTGATAAAAATGAGATGATGCCGATATGTCCCCGAATACTTTGGAGCAACTCCTTAAATCCGATATCCCCTGCTGCAATCGGTACGAGGATCGCTGCCGTGATCAATGTGACGCCCCACGTGATTCCTTTTGCCTGCAAGGAAGGAAACAGTCTACCATCCAGCCCGATTGCCTTGATGATCAGCAGGAAGGCTGCAGCAATGATTAATGATTTATTTTGTGCGATGACCCCGATGAAGACGAGGGCAATCAAAAAAAGATAAGCTTCCATACGTCCTCCTCATACAAAAAAAGACGGACATGACCTAAGTCACGTCCGTCATGAATGGATTATGCGTTATATAGTTTACCTGTCAATGGATCGATTGAGATCATTTGACCGTCTTTGAAGACTGTCAATGCATCTTCGACACCAACGATGACTGGTTTACCGAGTGATGGTCCAACGATTCCAGCATGGCTTGTCAATCCGCCATCAACTGTGATCATCGCTGCAGCCATCTCGATTGCAGGCATCATGTCACGATCAGTTGAGTTCGTAACGAGGATCATGCCTGGCTTCGCTTTCGCGTTTGCTTCTTCTGCGTTGTTTGCGATGACGACTTCGCCAACGACTCCACGCTCACCGATTCCACGACCGTTTGCGATCTCTTTACCGACGATGTGGATTTTCAACATGTTCGTTGTACCAGCAGTCAAAGCAGGGATACCTGCTGAGATGACGACGAGATCACCATCTGTGACGAAACCAGCGTCTTTTGCTGTGTCCGCAGCAAGTGTCAACATGTCATCCGTGTTGTCTGAAAGATGATCAACGACGATTGGGTACACGCCCCATACGATGTTCAACTGACGTGCGACACGTGCGCTTGGTGTAACAGCGACGATGTTTGGCTCTGGACGGTATTTCGAGATACGTGCAGCCGTGTAACCCGATTGTGTCGGTGTCAAGATTGCTTTTGCGTCCAAGTTGATTGCAGTGTGCGTAACCGCTTGAGCGATTGCATCCGTCACTGTGTGCTCACTACGTGTCTGACGATCTTTCAACAAGAGCTTGTAGTCGAGCGTTTTTTCTGTACGTTTTGCGATCGAGTGCATCATTTGGACAGATTCGATTGGGTAGTCCCCTGCTGCTGTCTCACCTGAAAGCATGATTGCATCCGTACCATCAAGAATCGCGTTCGCGACGTCTGATGCTTCAGCACGTGTTGGACGTGGGAAACGTTGCATCGAGTCAAGCATTTGTGTTGCTGTAATGACTGGTTTACCGAAGTCGTTACAAAGCTTGATTAAGTCTTTTTGAGTTGGTGTGACTTCTTCCGTTGGAATCTCGATACCGAGGTCACCACGCGCTACCATCAAACCGTCCGAAATCGCAAGGATTTCTTCGATGTTATCGACACCTTCTTGGTTCTCGATTTTTGGGAAGATTTTGATGTGGCTCGCGTTGTTTTTCTCAAGCAATTGACGAATCGCAACGACGTCTGACGCACGGCGTACGAAAGATGCCGCGATCAAATCGATATCGCTCTTGATACCGAACTCGATATCCGCAATATCTTTTTCTGTCAAAGCAGGAAGGTTAACCTTTACGTTTGGCAAGTTAACGCCTTTTTTCGTCTTGATGACACCTTCGTTTTCGATTGAACAACGAAGCTCACGGTTCGGAAGTTTTTCAGTGACACGAAGACCGATGAGACCGTCATCAAGCATGATCATCGAACCAACTTCGACGTCATCATAGAGTCCTTCATACGTGACTGAGAATTTATCTTTCGTTCCGACGATTTCGTTTGCGTCTCCGCTAACGATGATGACTTCTTGACCACGTTCGAGAAGCGATTTTCCTTCTTCAAACGAATGTGTCCGGATTTCTGGTCCTTTCGTATCAAGAAGAATCGTAACAATTTTGTTTGCTTCTTTCGCTGCGCGGCGGATATCCGTGATACGTGCGCCGTGTTCTTCATAATCGCCGTGTGAGAAGTTCAAACGAGCGACGTTCATTCCTGCTTCAATCATTTCTGGAAGACGTTTTTCTGACGCCGGTCCAATCGTACATACAATTTTAGTTCTACGCATATTCCATAAACCTCCTACGGTGTTTGGCCAAGTTCTCTTGTCCATTCCAATCCTATCGACGTTCGTTAAATCGAAAGCTGTTTTGAAAGCTCGAGAATATCAAGATCCAGCTCATGTTTATTTTCGTCGAGTGCCTCATCGATATCGAGATCGATCATCTTACCACCACGTACACCTACGACACGTCCTTGTTTTCCTTGAAGTAGGATTTCGATGGCATGCGCTCCCATCCGACTTGCAAGTACACGGTCCGCTGCCGTTGGTGCTCCACCACGTTGAACGTGACCAAGAACCGTGACGCGTGTATCGAGACCTGTTTCTTTTGCGATCGCGTCTCCCACGTCCTGGGCACGGCCTGCACCTTCAGCGACGATGACGATTGAGTGTTTCTTACCGCGATTGACACCACTTTGAATGCGATCGAGGACTTCTTTTAAA
This sequence comes from Exiguobacterium sp. UBA5002, assembly GCF_002396765.1. Taxonomy (NCBI): domain Bacteria; kingdom Bacillati; phylum Bacillota; class Bacilli; order Caryophanales; genus Exiguobacterium; species Exiguobacterium sp. UBA5002. Next base: position 12,333 of record NZ_DGYQ01000046.1, on the reverse strand, counting down.
TCTTCAGGACGCTCGGGAACAAGAATCGATTCTGCTCCACCAGCAAGTCCTGCATATAATGCGATATCACCCGCATCGCGTCCCATGACTTCAATGACATACGTCCGCTCATGCGACGATGCCGTATCACGGATTTTATCGATCGCTTCAAGCGCCGTGTTGAGCGCTGTATCAAAACCGATCGTATAGTCCGTTCCAGGAATATCGTTATCGATCGTACCTGGAAGTCCAATTGTCGGGAAGCCAAGTCCCGTCAATTTTTGGGCACCACGATACGACCCGTCTCCGCCTACGACGACGAGTGCATCAATTTCAAATTTCTTAAGATTGACAACCGCTTTTGCTCGTCCTTCTTCTGTACGGAACTCAGGGCAACGTGCTGAACGTAGGAACGTTCCACCTCGTTGAATGATGTCACCGACTGACCCAAGGTTCAACTGGACGATGTCCCCGTTGATTAATCCTTGATAACCGTTATAGACACCAAATACTTCTAAGCCATGAAAAATCGCTTTACGCGTGACAGCACGCACCGCGGCATTCATACCTGGTGCATCGCCGCCACTCGTTAAGACAGCAATCCGTTTTAAACTCACGTTAATCACCTCTCCATTAATCTGAATCTAAAATAGCACGTTGTTTTCTTGTTTTACAACAGGGCAGATTGCATAAACTTTCACTTGTTTTTTCATTACCGATTCCGGAAATGAGGAATATCAATCATGATAGCGATTACATGGTGCTTATGTGCCAATTTGGTGATATTTTTCGGTCCGCTGATCAATGAGCTCTTCCTTGGTCAGGTGAACCAATGATTCGAGCTTCTGTACCAATACAGTTTTTAATTTATCCGCCTGTAATGACACATCGAGATGCGCCCCTCCGACGACTTCTGGAATGATGGCATCCGCGATCCCGAGTCGTAATAAATCAGGTGCTGTGATCTTCATCGATTCTGCCGCTTTCTCCGCAAGACTTGCATCTTTCCATAACAATGCTGCAGCACCTTCGGGAGAGATGACCGAATACGTTGAATTCTCGAGCATCAAGAGTTGATCACACACTCCGATTCCTAAAGCACCACCTGATCCACCTTCACCGATGACGATTGAGATGATTGGAACCGTCATACCAGCCATCTCAAACAGGTTTTTCGCGATGGCCTCACTCTGACCACGTTCTTCTGCTGCACGTCCTGGGTAAGCCCCTTTTGTGTCGATGAACGTAATGATCGGTCGATTGAATTTCTCTGCTTGTTGCATGAGACGTAGTGCTTTTCGATACCCTTCCGGATGTGGCATCCCGAAATTACGACGAATGTTTTCTTTTGTATCTTTTCCGCGTTGATGACCGATGATCGTCACCGGACGACCATTCAGTGTTCCGATTCCACCGACGATTGCCGCATCATCATATCCATGACGATCGCCATGCAGTTCGATAAAATCTTCACAAATGGATTCAATGTAATCGAGTGTCGTTGGACGTTCTGGATGACGTGCCAATTGAACACGATTCCACGCTTTCATATTCCCGTAAATATCGAGTTCTAACCGATGAAGGCGTTCTTCAAGAAGTTGGAGTTCTTCCTTGAAGTCTAGTCCTTGTGTTTCCGCCATATCATGGAGCTCAAGAATTTTTTCGCGTAACGCGATGACTGGTTGGTCAAATGGTTGCATGGTTCGTTCCCTCCGCATGTAGCTTTAAGATTCGCGTATAGTACGTTTTCAGATCATGTCGTGATACGACATCGTCCAGTTGACCTGCTTGTAATAAGAATTCTGCTGTTTGGAAATCTTCCGGTAGTTTTTCACGTATCGTCTGTTCGATGATCCGTCGACCTGCAAACCCGATCAACGCCCCCGGTTCAGCGATGTTAAAGTCACCGAGCATCGCAAAACTTGCTGATACCCCGCCGGTCGTCGGATGAGTCATACAAGAAATATAAAGTAATCCAGCATCTGAATGCTGTTTTAAGAAGAGACTCGATTTCGCCATCTGCATGAGACTAACCATTCCCTCTTGCATCCGTGCTCCACCTGAAGCGGAGAAAATCGTGACAGGTAGACGATGTTTCGTTGCGTAACGAACCGCTTCAGAAATCGCAGCACCAACCGCTGCACCCATCGAACCCATCCGGAATCGTGCATCCATGACACAAGCGACGAGTGGGTGACCATTCACATTCCCGACGCCACAGACGATCGCTTCCTCAAGACCCGTTCTGACTTGGTCGCCCTTTAATTTTTCCGGGTAATCCTGGAATCCAAGCGGATCCGCTTGAACTGCCGGTAAGTCGAAATACGTCACCGAACCTTCATCGAATAATTGCGTAAAACGTTCTTGCGCGGTCAACGGGTGATGATACCCACATGAACAGACACGTAAGTTCGCCTCCAGTTGTTTCGTATATTGGATTAATTTACATTTCGGACATTTCGTCATTAGGCCTACTGGCACATCGACACGCTGCTCCTTCGAAGTCAGCGTGACGAACTTTTTAGGTTTTCGAAAAAATGCTTGCACGTACAGTTCCCCCTTGTCATCCTATGGGCGGTTCAAGAGTTGTTCCCGTTCCGCCTGCGTATAGAGTTCCCCTTGACCGAAGCTTTTATGGAAGGCATTGACTTGTCGCCAGATTCGTTCAAACAAATCGTTATCGACCGTCTGAATCACCGTCTCACGAAACGCTGCATCGGATGATACGACTGGTGCAAGCACCGAAAGGTCATCCAGCTGCGCGAGCGCTGCTTGCTCAAGCAAGCGGAGCGTTCCTGCCAAGTCTTCGAACTTCGAATCGCCAGTCACTAAGAATTGAGCGATGATTTGAATATAGGTATGATCGTCACGGTTCAATAGAAAGCTTCCGCCTCCATGTCGTGTCTCGACGATCCCTAAATAAGCGAGCGTCCGTAATGCTTCTCGTACGGACGGTCGACTGATGGATAGTCGTTCTGCCAGTTCCCGTTCCGATGGAATACGGTCTCCTGGAACTAATCCATCTTGTTCGATCATCAATTTAATCGCCGCGATATTGGCTTCAAACGCATTTCGTTTCTTCTCCATATCGATACGGCACCACCTTTCTGACCCTTCAGTCGGTTGCTTCAATCGGTAGCATTGGTCAGACCAATTACCCCTTATTATAACAAATCTTATTACCTAGTACTAGTTTGAGCGGGGGACATTTTTCAGGACGACATGATCCTCGCCAAACCGAATACGTAGCCGAGCTAGTAATTCCTCATCATGCTGCACTGCATAAAGCGGCGGTAACGATTTCGTCTCACGTGAATCCGCGTAGCGGACGACGACTGGAATATCGCCTGGTGCCGCTTCAAGCAATTGTTCGAGTGCGGCCAGCTCATTTTTTGATGTTAACTTGACGAATAGCACATCTTGTCCAAGCGGACGGAGACGTTCCAAAATGAACTGACGCTCCCCTTCGCGATCCTGCACCTTTAGTTCAATCAATAAGACGTTCCCTAAATAAAGTGATCGACGGAATCGTTCATATTGATTCGGGAAGACGACGACCTCTTCATTCGAATACCCGTCGACTGCCTGAATGACCGCCATCGTTTGACCGCGTTTCGTCTTGAACTCTCGAATCTGATCAATATAACAGACTAAATAATGTGTTTCCGAACCGACGCTAAGGTCATGAAAATAAGCAGATTCAACCGGAGCTTTCATTGCTGTCGTCAACGGCGAATACGTCAACCAGAATCCAAGCGCTTCCCGTTCTAATCGCGCCCAGTCGGAATCACTTCGTTTCGATGACTTCTGTGCCCGGCGTTTCCCGAGAATTGCCAACTCGTCTGGAAGTAATGTATTCGATGACTCGGTGAAATACTCGAGCACCTCTTGTTCGGCGAGTCCTCGATCGCCGTGCGTCGCTCGGTCTAGCGCACCACTGTATAGTAACAATTCAATTTTTGCGCGCTCCTTTTTGCCCCATCCAACGTGGGTCAATAGATCAGCAATCGTCGCAGTGTGCTTCGATGCTTCCTTTACACGCTCGAACTCTCGCTCGGAAATACCTTTAATCACATGGATACCGAGTCGAATCCCTTTACCTTCTAATGAAGAACGATAATCGGAAATCCAGACATCCGGTGATAGGACAGGGAGACGTCGTTCGCGCATCAATCGGACGAGACGCTCCGGCTGTTCGACCGAGACGAGCAAGAAAATGTGCGGGAAATGCGCTTTGATGTACCCGAGGGCATAACTAATCTTTGAATAGGCGACCGCATGGCTTCGGTTGAATCCATATCCAGCGAATCGCTCAATTTGTTCATAGAGTGATTGTGCGATCGCATCATCGAATCCATTCGATTTTGCTCCTTCGAGAAAACGAACCCGTTCCTGTTCGAGCGAATCCGTACTTTTTTTAGAAATCGCACGTCGTAATAAATCTGCTTGCGCGAGTGTAAATCCAGCTACTCGACGGGTGATTTCCATGACTTGTTCCTGATAGACGATGATGCCATACGTTGGTGCAAGTACGTCTTCTAATACGGGATGCAACATCTGATAAGGTTGACCAGCTTTTCGTTTCGCGTACAGATCAATGAATTTCATTGGTCCCGGACGATAGAGTGACATCGTTGCCACCAAATCTTCGAACCGATTCGGTTTGACTTCGCGTAACGTCTGTTTCATACCTGTCGACTCGAATTGGAAAATATCATCCGTCTCGGCGCGGGCAAAGACTTGGAATGTCGCGCGGTCTTCTTCCGGAATTTGCGTGAGCGTAAAGGATGGCTGTTCTCGTCGAATCAATTCTTCCATCCGACGCAAACGACTGAGATTTCGTAATCCTAACAAGTCAATTTTCAACAATCCTTGACGTTCCAATGCCTGCATCAAAAACTGCGTCACATACCGTTCATTTGGTCCCGTTTCAACGGGTGTCGTCTCGACGAGCTGTTCAGATCCAATGACGACACCAGCCGCGTGAACCGAACGTTGTCGCGGGAGACCCTCGACCGCTTGCGCCAGTTGCAATAGTTGCCGGCGTTTTTCGCTTCCAGAGAACCAGCGATATGTCTGCTTATTTTGTTCGATCCCTTGTAACGTCGTTGATTTTCCAAGCTGTTTGACTGCAGCATCTAACTCATCCTTCGAAAACTCTAGCGTCCGTCCGACGTCTCGCAGAGCGGCTTTGGCACCGAGCGTCGACAATGTACCGATTTGAGCAACGTGGTCTTTTCCGTAACGCATCACGAGATCCTCTAATACTTCTTCGCGTCGTTCATCTTCGATATCGATATCGATATCCGGCATGGAAATCCGCTCGGGGTTCAAGAATCGTTCGAATAGTAATCCATATTTCAATGGATCCACCGTCGTGATCCCAAGCGCATAGCTGACAAGTGATCCAGCTGCTGAGCCTCGACCAGGTCCAACGAAGATGCCTTTCGCTTTCGCACTACGTACGAGTTCTTCAACGATTAAGAAGTAATCAGCAAATCCCGTCTTATCGATGACTGATAGTTCATAAGCGAGACGTTCCCGCGCTTCGTTACTTTCATGACCATGTGCCAGTAACCCTTCCTCAGCACGTTTCCGTAATAACGCATTCGAGTCTTCCGCGATACGTGGCAGTGGACGTTGTTGAAACGGTAATTCCAAGCGTTCAGATGTCGTAGCAAACTGCTCCGCCATCGTAATTTCTCGCTCGGTAAAGTCTTCGAGTAACTCTTCCCGGGTCTTTAAATGCATCAGACGATCTGTCTTTTGGTCTTGGAACGTCGTCGCCTCACCAATCGCACGTATTGCTTGATACGCTGGCGCTTCATCTCGACGAATGTAACGAACAGGATCGACTGGGATGGTCTCAACACCAAGCGCTGCTGCTACTTCGCGGTAACGCGCACGACTCTCTCGTTCGACCGTTGAGCGACTAGAGGTCACGCCCATATATGTACGCGCTCCTTGAACGTGTCCCATCCATTGAACGAAGGAACGACGTAGACGCGTCGCATCTTCAGAGGCTTGACGCAGTGGCACGAGCACCGCGATCAGTGATGAAACTTCAGTCTCCCCTTGTTGACTGGCTAGTCGATACAGTTGACGCAGTCCATCAGAAGAAAAAGCAAACCATAAGATACAAAATTCTTCTTCTTCGATTCGCTGCTCCCATCCGACGATCGGTTGCATATTTCGACGCTGACATGCATCGATGAATGCGGGAACTCCTGTCAATGTCGTTTCACAGATGACCGCTCGTCCGATGTGTCGACGGACTAGTTCATCGAGATAGGGCTCGATTCGAACTAAACTCTGCAATGGACTAAACTGCGTTCGAACATTTATATGCATCTTCCATTCTCCTTTCTCTTCTGATGGATGTTTTTAAAAGTTTTCAGAACATTCATATCTAACTGACTCAAGTACTCGCCATCTGATTTATTATTCGATACAATAAGTATAGAAATATCATGACGGGTACGGAAGGAGCGTTTCTCATGATTTTGAATCGCAGTCAAATCGCACGTGAAAAAGTCGAACAATTAAAGCTCGGTGTTACCGCTTTTACTGAAACGGAAGAAATCGCTGAGAAGATTCGCAAATCTGTCGCTGAACTTCAACTGAATGTCATTGAAGATCACACAGATCGTGGCGTTTGGTTCATTCCGCAAGACGAAACAAAAACGCAATAAGCGTAAAAAGGCTGTTCGCTTCGCTTCCTCAATGAGAGGAGTGAGACCGAGCAGCCTTTTTCCATTTAAAACTGGAAGTTAGCAGCGACCTCGTCCAGACGACGGATGACACGTTCGACCTCACTCAACTGTCCAATCGTTGCACCAGACGCCATCGGATGTCCACCACCATTGAATTCTTTTGCTACTTCATTGATGACGGGACCCTTCGAACGAATCCGGACGCGAACCTCCGTGTCCGTTTCAAGGAACAATGCCCAACACTTCATGCCTTTTAAACCGGCAAAACTATTGACGAGCAACGATGCTTGCTCAACCGTCGCCCCAAACTGCTTCAACGTATCTTGTGTCAATACGACATAACCGACACCTTGATCCGTCAATTGAATATGTTGAAGGACATATCCTTGTAAATGAAGCGCTGCAAGTTCTGTTTCGTACATATTGCGATACAACCAGTCCGTATCGATTCCTGCATCAATCAATTGCGCTGCGACTTCAAATGTTCGTTTCGTCGTGCCACGGAATTGGAAACGTCCTGTGTCACCGACGAT